>DAHVAI010000236.1 GCA_027314685.1 Nitrososphaerota archaeon
ATGAGTTATCTTGGCTAGTGAATGGATCAGACATCACCAATCCTGATTGTGTCATGGTGATTGAAGGGCCATGAGTTACATTGAATAAAACAGCCATTTGTGATCCGAAAACGCCAAAAATCAATAGTGCAGCTGCTACAACCACTAGTGATAGGGCCGTTATGAGAGACCTCTTTCGCTTGAACATTTCACTACATCATGAAGTTCATAGAACGACTATTCAATTCAGTTTCGCAGAATAATACTAGTAGATTTTACCTCACGAGATCGTGAGTTTCGGACAAAGAGATTGAGTCTTATTACGTGGGCCAATAGTTGTTCTTCTGCTTAGTTTGTTGCAGACGATTAATCTCGAAAATTCTTTCCAAACCCAGTTCAATTGCATGTTAGATCAATCTCTGGTAAGCTTTTGATGATGAGCGGATCAAAGGTAGTGGTAACTGGCGGGGCGGGGTTCATCGGCAGTCACATTGTGGATGAATTAGTCAGAAATGGTATCGAGACCTATGTTGTAGATGATTTGAGTAGTGGTTCTATGACGAACCTTTCAGAAAATATTGAAACACCATTATTGCACATAAAGATTGGTGATATAAGCAACATCGCAGAGCTGCTTTCAGATGTGAGTAACATCGACACAGTGTTCCACGAAGCAGCAATTGCAAGCGTGCCCAAGTCAATTTCAGATCCATTGTTGGTCCATAAAGTCAACATGAATTCCTCCATGCAGGTGCTAGACTTTTGTGTCAAGAAACGAGTTAGGCGCCTTGTATTTGCCTCCACATCTGCTGTTTACGGGGCGGTAAAAACGCCACCTGCAATTGAAGATCTTCATTGCGAACCAGAATCACCATACGGCGCTTCGAAATTGGCTGTTGAAGGATATCTAAAAGCATACAACAAAGCGTACGGGCTTGAAACGGTTGCTTTACGATACTTTAATGTGTTCGGTCCAAGACAGAGATTGAGCGACTATAGCGGAGTCATCACGCTATTCATCAACAAGCTTTTGCATCATGAACGGCCAATCATCTACGGAGACGGAACACAAACAAGGGACTTTGTGCACGTCAGAGACATTGTCCGTGCAAACCTGCTTGCCATGGATTCTGACAAAGCAGCAGGGGAGACATTTAACGTGGCGTCAGGAAACCAAGTGAGCATACTGAAACTTTTCGAAATTATCAAAGAGTTGACTGAAGAACATCAAATTGTGCCTCTCTTCGGCCCCAAGAGACCAGGAGACTTGCAAGGTTCTCTGCTTTCTATAGAAAAGATACAAAATAAACTCGGGTATAGACCCAAGGTAGAACTCAAACAAGGATTGGGAGAACTGATAGAATCGATCAAGAAGAGCTCAATGCAGATCGCATACCCAAAAAATATACGAATCTAGCTATATGGGTAGTCGTGCCCTAGTTTCGGACCTGCCTTAATCTCTAGACAAACCTTGAAAGATGTATACTTGCAGCTTCATCAAGACCCTTACGCACAATAGCAAAGCTCGCGATAGCAAGTAGTATTGACTCTCCAAGATATGCGAAGACAATGTACTGAAATCCGAAAGATCCTAAGAAGTAACCAATTCCACCGACGAACAACACCCCAACTGCACCTATTACACAGACATTCCTGATCTTATTCATGAAGGTAAGGAACATTGCGTTTCCTCCAAATACAGCCATGAATATGTTGCTTATGACCGCAACATCATATATTTGGGTGCTCAGCAGAGATCCGTGGAGCACTGCCATTATCAACGGTCCAAAGTAGATCATCGTACCTCCAACGGCAATTGTGCTTACGACTGTCGTGGCAATCATTTTCTTGTAACGCACCGACAAGAAGTGTTGAATTTTCGCAGTTTCGCTGATGGAACTTGATTGAGACAGGTTGTACAATTCATCATGCAAAGGAGCTAGCATTACATATTGAATTATGAGGGATGGAAAAAGTGCTACCAGAGCGGAATCTGCTCCAGAATGATATTCGGTGTTGAACAGCATGAAAAAGTGTACTCCACCAACAAAGTGAATAGGGCTATAGACCCAAGAGACGATTCGATCTCCGAAAAGAATACAGAAAAAGAGCATGCCGTAAATGAAGTATGGCAAGATCTCACGCATTTGCACGCGGAATCTCGACTTTAGCGTGTTCTTGATCGCCGACACTGGCGAATAGAAAGTCGGATTATCTGCTCTCTTGGATGAGTTCTTTTGTTCAAAAACCGAGTAATGATAATAGACTGAAGGGATTGACATTACAACTACTGCTATGGCAAGCGAGTAAAAGTATCGTGTTGTGACATCAGGAAGCAGATTGGCAGACAGGAAGTAGAATGATAACAGGGCGGCCAATCCGATGCTGTAGGTATATACTATCACCATGATCTTTCTCTTGCTGTAGATGATCATGAAGCTTGACATGAGAACTGAAAGAGCCCAAACACTCGCAACTGAAATATTGATCAAGTGTACTGGAATACCTTGAACGTGACCGGCGGTATACATGATTGAGGTCATAGCAAGAAGCATGATCAGCAATAGTGCGTAATACCGCTTCAGTATCCTGCGAGACTCAGAACGATTAAGCTGTGAGTCGTAAAAACCGAACAGCCTGCCAAAACTACTCATTCCGCCAGATATCACCAGGCCGCTGTAAATGCCAATCACGAAGGCTGTCGTGGCGTCAAGTGGTAATATCTCAGAGAGAAACAATGAAACCCCGAATATCAAAAGAACTGCATACGATGCGACCCATGGATATGCGACAGTGAAGGCCTCCGCAGTCCTTCGACCGAGACTTCGGATTGGAATGGTCAGCCGAAGAGGTAAATCACCTTCAGCATCGTAGTATCCGGAAAACTCCTGAACGTTTCTTGCGAGGTCTGCAAGATCCTGAAAGCCATGCTCAGATGCTTGTTTGTTGGTATAGCCTAGAACTTCCAGAAAAACAACAATATCCGCTAAACTTGAAACGTCGGGCTTGAGTTCCGCAATCGATCTTGTGGCCTTTTCAAGAAACATCTGGCGCTCGGCAATTTCAGCCTCACTATCTCTATCGTGTATGCTCAATTCGAATCGCTACGCACTGCTTGGGCCAGCAACTTTGTCGGTGGCGCTATGCTATTTTTCGAGCTACTTTCGCCTAAAGGAACCAAGCTATCGTATAGTCTCCTGTATTTCCCATTTGACGCTTCTATCGAAAATCTCTCGCGAGCTCGCTGCAATGCTAGATAACCAAGTTTTTTTCGAAGTTGCTCGTCTCGTAGGAGCTGGATTATTTTGTTGGCCAAGTCTCTTGGACTCAGGCTTTGTACGAGCAAACCACAACCCTCTAGCGCCTCGCCAACTCCTCCAACATTGGCCGCCACTAGAGGCTTGCCGCAAGCCATTGCTTCAATAACTGAAAATGGGAATCCTTCGGTAATGCCAGTAAACACGACCAAGTCACCGGAATTGTAAGCAACCTCGGGTTGTGCAGTCCGGCCCATGAATTTGAAATTCTCCTCAAGGTGAAGAACTTTGACCAAGCTCTGACATCGTTTGGCGTAATCGAGATCAATAGCCTCGCCGTACAATTGACATACAACATTAGGTATGTCTTCTCTAACTATGTTGATTGCATGGATCAACCCCGGGATGTCTTTCCAGACATCGATCCTTGCGATCGATACTACCGTCGGTCGGTCGCTGACTCTTTTTACCTCGAAAGGCTTGAATCTGTTTGTGTCGATTCCATTGTAAATCACGCTGATCTTGGATTGTGCTACACCCATCATAATCTCCCATACCGCGTTAGAAGCACACACGGGCACGATGGCGTTTGCCTCATGGTACACTGTCATGATGATATTGTGGGCAAGTCGCTTCCAGAATTTCAGATCAACTTCCTCGTTTAACTGTAGGTTGAAATTAAGAAGCTGTTCACGGTACGCAACACCGTGCTCAGTAACCACTACCGGGCAGCCGTATTTCCTCTTTTCACATATTGCGGCAAAGGAAGGAAACCAAGCGAGTGAACAATGAACAAGATCCACTTTGGGCATCTCAAACGAAATTATCTGCAACCCTCTCTGGAATGTCCTGAACGCATTCAACGCCTCAATCAGATGCATCGTTGCAAAATCGGGGTTGGACCGAAGATATTCCAGGTAGACCTCCCATGTCTTGCTATTCTCAAAACACTTCTTTACATCGTGCTCCACTAAGAATTTGTGAAGCTCGTAAATGCTATCAGCAGTGCTTTCAAAGTTGCAATCTTTGGATAGAATATTTTCGATGAATCTTCTGAAAATCGGAATAAATTCGTTCGATATTACTGATTGAGTGGTTCGTCTCATTCTTTCAGAGAATTTATCGTTCACACTGCTAAATTCTTCGAGTCGATTTGTTCCGAAAAGGGGAATCGCCATTACGTTCTCGACATAATCGGGAACTTCATACTTTGCGCTTACATTTGAATTCGAGAGTTGGTTTAAGATGGAGAACCTGATTCCACGCATTCCTTCAACAAGGAATTTCTCCCAGCTGTAGACTCCGCCTGATGCAACATTGGGATAATTGTCCCAGTTGATCATTAGCACTTTCATACGCAAGACTCTGAGATTTCTATTTCACGATCGGAATCTTCTGCAGCTTCTCCAACCATGTGTGATGCATGTTTAGAAAATCATCTACCGCCTTCACTGCCTCATCTGTTTTTGTTTCCTTATCTTTCTTGGAGAGTAAGGTTAACATAATTTTTTGAGGTGGAGGTTCTGCGCTATTTTCAGGTTTCAACATTTCACCTTGAATTAACAAGAGTTCGTTATGAATCTCGGAGGCTTGCTTGATATTGTGGGCTAGGAGCGAGAAATAATATGCTCTCTCTAATGACCACAATCTCTCTTTTAGTTCCTTTCCAACAACTTTGGAATTGTTTTCATAGATGCTTGCAGCCTTGCTGTATAACCGCGATGAATCGAGAACATCGCCAGATTTCTCTAAACAAGAGGCAGCAGACGCACAGCTGAGAGCTGACCGCAACGGCAGTCCTTTTGTAATGCACTCTGTCGCATCTTTTAGATAATAAATAACGGCATCGACATATCTGGAGGATTCCTCCGATTTTACTGCCAAGAACCAGGCATTCGACTCATCAGTAAGGCGATTCAGCCATGTAGTGGCAGGCATTCCAGTCTTGTCCTCTTCTTAGATTCTTTTAAATTTCATTTAAGAATGGCGGAGATGTCTTCACGTAAATTGTACTAGAGATATTTACCTATTTGAGTTATCTCATTTCGACTAGCGAATTCAAAATAGAGAAGTTAGTGAGCCGATGGCCAGTTTATGAAGAATTTTCTAGATATTTTATGTTAGATCGTAATATAGCGCTGATATTGTTAGTGCTAGATGAAATCCGAAAGTCAATGGCGTAATACTTTGGAGCCTGAGCTGATTCTGAAATGAGGATCGGAATAAAGACCAGCCAAGCTGGCTATAGCTATCGCGAACTGTCTCAGATTTGGCGAAGGGCTGAAGAGCTAGGTTTTGATTCAGCTTTTCTG
>DAHVAI010000238.1 GCA_027314685.1 Nitrososphaerota archaeon
CAACTTTGAGTATCTTGGATCCAACGACTGGGATGGTGACGCCTGATTGGAATTCCATAAAACTTCCTGAAGGGCAAAAGGTCGAACTGCTTGATGCCTCGAATGAAGACCATGTTAACAAGTTTGCAACCAAACTATCCTCGCATCAAGATCTCACCAATACTCTTATCGAAAATAGGATAATCACCCAAGAAGCTTCCAAGAACCCTCTAGTCGAATCGCAGATCAGACAACTTCATTCGACAATTCAAGGACTAGATCCAAAGAACCCAGCCGATCGGCAAAAACTTGCAAATCTGCACAATCACTTTGCAATAAGCAAAAAGCTCGGAAGAGGAGTTAGGAAAGAAGATTTTGAAACTGGAGTGCAATAGTATTCTATGCTTGCAGTGAAAAGCTCAGCGCTCTCGTCAAAAAGAAGTGCTTCATTTGAAGCGACTTGCGAAATGACTGCGGTTTGAAGGCTAGCATGGTCAGTAAACTACCGACCCAAGATCTTTCTTAATTCCATCGCAATCTTCGTGACAGTTGAACTCCTATTTTCTGACTTGTTTCTTTGTTCTTGGAGCGCGTTCTCGACCTTGGGAATTACCTCTGTAATTATTCTAAATGCAACGTCGCCTGGAACTGCCTCCAGCGGGATCCGGATTATCTTCCCTGATCTGTAAAAGAATGACGCAATTCCCTGGCTGCTAAGCGCACAATCTGCGACAGTACTGAATCTACCCTTGAGAACCTCGGGATTTATTTTGAATGGGCCTTCTAGCGGTGCCATCATCCTCTTTAGCTGTCCTACTATGGCGTTCGAATAATTCTCTTCCTGCATCACCAGCTCCTCCACCTTCTCCGACTCCTCTTTCAAGGAATGGATAGCTATGACGAGATCGTCTATTTGCTCCGGCAAGGTTGTCCACTTGTAGTTTGGTGAATGCGATCAATTAACTAAGCATTGTTTCTACTGCATCAACAGGCCAAAGTGAAAATTGCCAAATTGGAAAATCCTAGGATGGATTCTTTTGGAATCTGGCAACATTCATGCCCGGGCCCAAGCAGCTAGCGTCACAAGTAGTTGGAGGTGGGCCGTCTTGTAACTGCCCCCTGTACCTCGTCCTGGCACTTTGCTGCCTCGATGATGCGAAGTGCTTCTTCAGATAGGGTATTTTTTGCTTCTTTGTTTTTGATTTCATTTTCGCTTATCATTAAAATCAGGCTTTTGCTGGTGAGCTATGTGGCGAATATATATTTGCCGCAGCTACTTGAAACAGCCATGCGATTGATTGTTGAATTGTGACTGGCACGCGAGGTTATTGTCCCCCGCCCCAAGCTAAACTTTCATTAGATTTGCAAGACCTGCCACAAACGCTGGCTTGTTGTCCGAGATTATAGTGTACTCAAGTTTCCCATAAATCGATTCAAGCTGCGGGATGTAGATTTTCTCCAATTCATCCCCTGATGTTTCGCATGAAGAAGACAGTAAGACTTGGGTGATGCCACTCTGTTTGGAATCATTTTGAGATTCGTACAACACTTCGAAAGTTCTTACGTTTCGGGAGGCTATCTGAGAAAGCCTTTGTGCTTCCTCTTCATCCAGGGGTTGTTCGAGAGTTGGCAGTTTATTGAGTGATGCCACTAATGGTCTCTTTCGCTTTTCAATTCCGTCGGCGCGTTCGCCGTCTTTCTCGGGCTTTCGCTTGAACCACGTTGTCGCTTGGTTTGTAGGTGATTCATTCTCTGGATTCATTGACTGAGCAAGATAATATGGTTTGGAAGTCTCATTACCCTCTTCTCTTGCAACCTCCTCTGCATTCAACGTTCCTCCGACTGGCAGATGGGCCGCCGCTCTTATGGACGAAAGCCCTTTCGCGCTGGTGCCAGCAGGCATGTGAACATAGTATGGTATCTCATCGGGACCAAAAATCAAGGACGGCGGTTCTTCTCTAGATTGACTGTAACTGTATATTGAGGCGGAGATATCCGTCACCATCCTTCTCTCTATGAGCATGCCCAGTATCCGCGGATCTCTGTAAACGAACGCTCTTAGTCTATCAGTATCATCTGAGGATAAGGAAAGAGGTAGCTCCTGAATTTGGTGTATGCTGCTTGACACATTTCCTTCGTTTGAAACCCACATGCCGTTGATTGCAAAGATTACCGTGGGCTTCGAGAGCATCTGCTCTATCTTTTTTATTCTAGCTTGCGCAAGTTTGTACCACTGCGTTTTTAGCTCCTTTCTGGGTATCTTCTGGCTTGATCGCGTATCGTATTGGGATGTGTTTGCTGGCTGTACATAACTCTCCAGCTCAGCCTTGGTATGCATTAAGAGATGATTGTAATCTCTGCGTGAAAATAAAAATTGAATCCATGCAAACCTTGGGTTGAACCTTTCAAGCGAATGAATTATCTCTCCCACAAGGGATTGCTGTGGGTTAAAGATTGGTCTAGCCATAAAGTGGCCATCCCTTAGAGCAAAATTGAAGAAGAAAACGTCTTTTGTTACAACCGGATTTCTTATCACGATTGGAGCAGTAGTGACTGATATTAAAGAAACGACAACCCACACCAAATCGAATGGGAAATTTTCAATCTTAAACCTCTAATTTCCAGGGATAATTGTGATATCTTTGGGTAAGATAGGAACAATCGGAAAGCAGAGCAAATTAACAATTCCCTCAAAGATACGTAAGAAATACGCTCTTCGCCGTGGAAGCAAAATTGAATTTGTGGAAACTAACGAAGGGATAATTTTGGTTCCCTTGATATCTCTAGAAGAATTGAAGATAGTCGCCAAAGAGCACTATGATTCAATCGTCAATAGAATTGAGACGCTAGAAAAAAGGAGTAAGGGAAAGAACCTATTGAAGAAAAGCAAGTTACCTGAAATAGTGACGCACTTGGAGCTTAAATGAGAGGAATAGAAATGCAATAAAAAAGTGAAACTCCAGTAGAGAATAGTCCAGTTAAAGGAAAATTAAGTTCAACCTAACAATTTCGTGCTAAGCATTAGCCAAGCGATAGAGCAATCCTGCTAGGTGTACAGCGTCTTTCTTCGATAGGCTCTGGAATTTTTTCGCAAGGTATTGTCTATGAAGGAAAATCGCTTTTTTGATAGTTGCCTCTCCAGTAGACGTGATCCTTATCGTAACAACTCTTCTGTCGCTTTCGCTTCTCAGACGCGCTACCAATTCCTGCTTTTCCAAGCCATCTATGAGACTCGTTACCGCACCAGGAGTGACTAGAAGCTCGGAGGCTAGCTTTGTTATGGGCAACGGTCCGTCTTCGTGCAGAAAGCGAAGTATCTTAACCTCCGCGAGGGACAGCCCTGTAGGGCTGAGTGCATGCTCGACATCTCTATTCAAAGTCTTCCAAGATCGGGAAATTGACCTCCAGATTTCGAGCTCGTCAAACTGCATCCTCTGGCTAATTTTCGATTCCATTTTCAATTGACGCCTTGTTTATTTTCAATTTGTTGCTTTTGATCTAATGGAGATTGTGTTTGGCCTGCTCTTTCAGAAACCACCGCCATTTTCGGTGGGCCCGCTGCGATTTCGGGAATGTAGACCTTACCCCTGAGTGCTGAAACAACAGCCCCTACAATGGAAATAGCCGCCCCTATGTAGAAAGAGTCGTCAAGCGCTGCCATGAACGACGGGGCAATCGCATGAGGGAAAAATGATGTTCCTGTAAGATATTCTATGGCTTTTGCTGGAATAGAGCTCGTAATTGAACTAGGCAAACTAGAAAGTATCGTTGATACAGGGTTGTAGCCCAAGAAAGCGGCGAACAGGGCAACCGTTGGCGGAATCTTACTAAAGTAAGCAGAAAGCTGGGAAACACCAGCCTGACTCAT
>DAHVAI010000239.1 GCA_027314685.1 Nitrososphaerota archaeon
AAGAAATCACAAGCAGTCCGGACATATTCGACCGCAGCCTCGACATCATTTTTAGGCAGGCTTCATCACGAGTTCGACAAGCTATTCTGGAAGAGATCAAAAGTAAATTCGGTCTTTCTGAATGCGCTAGCAATCTTAGAGAGGCGTTTGCTGAGGCAAATTCCCATTTCTAGTCTCAGCCGAAGGGAATGCATCGGCCCTAAATAACGCTGCAACAATTTTCAAAGACTTTCTAGCATGCCTTGATTTGCACACGAATATACTCAACAGCCAAATACTTGGAATCGCCGTAGATTCCACAAGCAACGTTTTCTTGGAAGAAGAAAGCAATCGGAAGAGGCAATTTATCGAAGTTGCGAGAATGCAACGCAGATCTCCCGACGTTCGTGGATGGAGACTTTGCGAGATATTGAGCGTGATAGATGACGGCGGAGTAAGGCCAACGCACATAATGTATCGCGCGAACATATCGTAAGTCGCTGAAAGTGCTCGAGCAACTAGGTCTAGTCGTTAACTCTTGAGCCGCATGATGCTCTCCGGTTTTTGCCCAAGATCTCTTGAAAATGGCAATTTTGCTGAAATATATCTCACTGCCTTGCCATTCTGATAAACCGTGATGGACTCGCATTCGGAAATTGCTTCATTAAGGCAAGTACAGATAGGAGTTAGCGAACACCACATTGTCCGCAGGTCGAGGATGGAGACTATCTGCGAAGTGCTACACGTCATAGAATCCGGTGCAACGAAAATCACGCACATTATGTACCGGGCAAACATCTCCTGGAAGGTCATGAACGAACTCCTTGAAATGGTTGAAAAACAAGGATTCGTTGTTACGAGCTCGCAGCAGGGCAAAGTTGTGTATAACCTGACCGATAAAGGTAGAGCGCTACTGCACCAATACAGTCAAATCAGGGACGAGCTTTCCTTCGAAATATAGACGCCGTTACTGGTCTCAATTTTGGTAATTACACATCGCAGGAGATAAAGCTCTTCGTCATTCTCACTAGTGTAGCGTTCATACTGGAATTTGAATAGTAAAGTATCTTTTGAGCGCCGCAAGTGGAACGATTATTCCAACAGTAGATACCAAGACAAATATCGTTGTTGAAGTAGATACCTCTTGATTTGTGTAGGATAGATTTTCATGATGCCTGAAGGTCTTGTAGCTATCTTGGAACCTGAATCTTCACACAATTAGGGCAATTCCAAAATTTCTCCAGATACAAAAGTCATAGTTTCTGATAAGCATTGAGTGGCCTGATTTTTCTGCGACTTTTGGGAGTTTATGCATCGGGTCCTAAATCTGAAAGTCTCCATTATTGGACACAATTTCCACAAAAAAGACCGATAATGGAATCAATCTCACTAAATAGAAGCGACTATTATTTTTCCAATAGTGGAAATTTTTCTTTCTGCCAAGAAATTTCTGGAATTGATGAATTTGTCAGTCGGACATCATGAAAAATTTGAGAACTCTTATATAATTCGTATCGGTTTTCGCTATACGCCATGTATTCTATGAATCTTTTTTCTAGAAAAACAAAGCTGTTTCTAGCTTCATTCGCTGTTCTCGCTGTTTTGCTGACAAGTGGAGCTGTGACTACTTCGGCATTCTCCTTGTCTTCAAGCAGTTCGAGTGTCAAGACTAGCACCCAATTGGGGGCACCATCACACGCAACCTATTCTGGACCTGTTTCAAAGTTTCTACTTGGTCCGTATAGGACAACACCTGTGTTAGGATCTTTTGCAACTACAATGAACATAGCTAACCAAAAATTCCAGTCGGGACCTAACCTCAATCCAAGACCTGCTACTGTTCACGCCGTAGCGGGTGTCGACATGTCTGCAGCGTCGACCACGGTTCCACCAGTTGTGAACTGTGTTACAGCATCTTCAATGTGCGCATCAATTATCAACAACAAGCTGTGGGCAAAGACTACACCAGGAGTCAATGCTGTCGATAGTGGCGCTTCGTACGGACAGGATGTCGAGCCTCCCGACCAATCAGTGTGCGTTGGCAACGGCTACGTAATGCAAGCTGAAAACATCGGAGAGCTTCAAGTCTATTCCACGGGTCTTGCACCCCAATCAGGCATTATTACACTTGACAGTCTGATGGGTCTGACTACAATTCCAGCTAGCATGGGCGGACCATGGAGCAGCGGTGGCGATGTTTCATGCCTCTATGATTACGGCAATGGAGGTCACTGGTTTGTGACGGAGTTTGTTTCAAACAGTTCTGAAGCTAGCGGCGGAACATTCTCTGGTTGCTTTGCTGCGAAGCTGATGGGCTGTTTCGAAGGAATTGCTGTCAGTATCACAAACAACCCGCTCGGCGCCTATAACGTCTACTTCCTCAATCCAAACCTCGTAAACAATGATCCAGGCGCCGGATACCTTCTGAATGACTTCGCAAAGATCGGCAACACACAGGATGCGTTCCTGTTATCCTACGATGAATTCAACTTGAACTCGGCGACAGTTCCAGCCTGCCCTGCCTTCGGATGCTTTGGATTTAACGGAGCCCAGCAGTTTGCGTTCAACAAGAACGCGCTCGAGGAAGGCTTTCCTGTCACTGAACCAAACAATACACCTGATCCATACTTTAACGTCGCTTACGTAAACATGGGCAACTCTCCAGGATTGTATCCAATACCCGCAAACTCGCCATTCCAGCCTGCAAGCGCAAGTTGCTTCCAGGGAACGTACGCTGGATTCGTGTGCTGGTACCAAGCAATTCCTGCAATGTCACCAGACCCGACTCAGTTTGACAACAATAACGGCGGCACCGGATTTGTCGTTGCTGGCTTGGACTTTTTCGGTCTTGGCGACAATAGAGAAGCGGTGTTTGCTTGGACTGATCTATCGGCCCTCAACAGCAACACTTGCAGCCTCTGCGGCAACATCGGATTCTCAGGACAGATATTCAATAACGTCAACTCGTACATAGATGAGGGTCTATCCTGTCTTGTTGAAAACGGCGGAACTTGCGGCCTCGGTCAACAAAAGGTAGGCGACATTCCGCTCGGCAACAACTGTGCTGCTCTCGGACTAAACGCATCTGATGTGCCGAACGGTTGTCCTGAAGGCGGCATTGCAAGCAACTTCGATGGAGTAACACAGGTCTCGTATGCAGGCGGAAACATTTGGTTTGGAATCAGCACGCTGATCAGCCAGACCCTATCCAGTGGCTCTCAAACACACCTGGGCATTGCATATTACGTCGTAGGCACCAGCCAGTTTGTGGGGGCAACTCCCACATTCACTCTGACTGACCAAGCGTACGTGACTGCGATGAATGCAGACTTGGAGTTCCCGGCGATCGCTGCAACTGATGGAAACCTCGCACTGCTAACGTTCACAATCAACGGCGCAAACTACTATCCAAGCACAGGATTTGGAATCATGACGACGAGCTCTCATGGGCTACTTGCATCAAAAATGTTCATTGCGGACTTGGGTCAATCACCACAAGACGGCTTTACAGAATACCTCGGATATTCCACAGCGAACAACGGCTTGTCGACAAGGCCTAGATGGGGCGACTATAGCGCAGCAATCTACGAACCAATGAAGCCAGGTTCGACTACAGGCGCAATTTACTTTGCGACAGAATTCATAAACGCTCCACCATGCTCCAGCTCGCAATTCCAGCAAGACACTTCTTGCGGAATGACCAGGGACCCATTCGCAAACTGGGATAACTCAATAAACTCACTATCAGTCTAGCGTGAAGGCAGGATAACCTGTCCTTCAACCCTTCTCTTTTTTTCTATCTTTTTTTGTTCAGAGTAATACCTAGTTCAGATTGAACTCTGCTGTGATTACATCCGAACTCATTTGCGTGGAACTTTGTCCGTAGGACCAGCTCAGAGTCAGTTGGACTTGAATTGTACCAGGTTGCGATATCACTAAATTGTAACCGCTCCAGCACCCAGGAGTTGTCACGCTGCTGTTGCTCCCTGGAGCAACCGGTGAGGGCGCCTCTGCAATATCACATCTTACCGTTGAAACCTCTTTTACGTTGCCAGAGAGTATTGTTGCGTTGAGGCCGCTACCGCCACCTCTAACGACATAGATTGTGTCGTTTCCGACATTCTCGAAGTTAATGAGGAAGCTGATAGATTGGTTTTCTGTCCCATACTGGCTAGTGTATGCTTCCACGGAAAGGATCTTGACATTAGAGTTGGGTGAGTACGTGAAAGAGCCTTGAGTAGGGACCGGCGTAACTGTTGATGAATTAGAGGTCGTTGAAAAGCTGGACGTTGTGTTTGCGCGAATCATAGTGTTTGCTGACGTTGCTACAGACGTGGTGCTACTAGTTTCGACGGAGTAACTGTTGGTTAAACTCTGGCTAGACGTTGTGCCACTAGCATTCAATGAAGGAATCGTATAGTACAACCCAAGACCGATTCCAACTACCAGAATTGCCGCCACGGCTGATGTCACTACTATCGTGCTAGTATTCATTTGCTTTGACTCTCCACTACGATTTCCTATAAGTTGTGGACCAGTTTCTATTTAGCTCTATGTTTTGCAAGTGCCGTAGACAGGCTAAGAACAAGTGTTCTAAATCCTAGGTTTAAGTAGATCACAACATGGCCGACTCGCTTGTTTTAAGCACAAACCTGTTAGAGCATAGGTAGAACAGTAAAATAATGGTTATTGCTTGCATCATTCCAATAAATTGAGTAGACCAAAGCTTGATCACTTTGCTTAGAGGTTTCGATGGCCTCGTTTTGAAGCATCATATGAGCCTGGGGAAGAGCGTAAACCCAGCTTTATGAGCAGTGTCCCTGGAAACGTTTTGAAGTGTGCTTGCAACCGCTGCACAGAGTTTTCCAGTCGTTATACTTGAGGTACGCTGTTAGCAGTTGCGATTTCTTCTCGAAGCATTTCAGCTTTTTGCTGCTTTCAATCAAAGCCTTTCTCGAAGATTTAGGGCAGTTTCTTTTTGCGGCTCATTGGTCTACCAATGTGGCCCGAAATGTCGTTTCTAGTTAAAACAATGCTCTGACCACTGAAAACATTGTGCGTTAGCTGGAGCTAGCTTTAACCTTCGATTGATTTCGCACGAAAAAGTGTCCATCTTTGGGAATTAGTTTCCAGATTGGGCCCAAGTAATTTTACTGTCGATTCCCTTTTAAGCAACTAGACCCACGGTATAGATTTGAAATTCACTTGCAATCAAAGCTTGCGAAGTTGAGCATCGCCAGTTCTCTAGTAGTTCTGGTTGTATTGTTATCTGTAACTCCATTTGCGGTTTCGGCAGACAGTGGACCAACTAGCGGAGTTCAAGGGTGCACAGTGAATTGGAGTTTGCCCCATGGAACTTATACTCAGGGCGAAACAGAAACAGCTACTATCGCAACGAACTGCGAAGGTAGTGGAGCATGGTTACTATGTCAGATCACTCCTCCGAGTGTGCTCACTTGTCTAAAGTCATCGAACATCGTAGCTCACGGCCTCTTTAATTGCCCCTGCCCTGATGGGTACACATTTTTCAACATGCAGTTGCCTGTGGGTCATTACTTTTTCATTGCAATTGTAGGGACGCACATAATAGGTAAGAACTTGGCAGTTGCGCCATTTCAAGTAGTTACGCCTCAATTCCCTGCTGGAGTTTTAACTGCCGTAGCTACGCCGATGGCGGCGCTGGGTGGTTTCTGGTTGTTGGCGAAAAGAAAACAACCTAAAATCTAGACAGTTTTTGTAGTCACTACCAATCCTTTTATCGTTTCATTCCCAAGATCGGCCATAGAATGGGCCAGGTCTAGAAAGATTAATGCGCTCGAAACTTGGATTAGGCACAGTTACAAAGGTCTCGCTTATCCTGATTGTCTTGGTTATAGTGGCTGTTGCAGGCGCAACGCTAATGGCAGGTTTTCTAGGAAAAACTCCTCCGACGTCAACAACTTCAACAGCGACTACAAGTACTAGTACGTCTAACTTTACCACAATTACTTCAATAAAGACCTTGACAACAACAACATCTTCTGTTACGCTAAAGCTGCCTGAAACAAGGAGTTATTTCTCAGACATCTTTGACCTATTCGGCAACTTTTCTACAATGACTATATCAATCAAGAATTCCACTAGCTCTCCAGCGTTGAACTTTTCTTCGACCGAGATTCTCACGTACAGTGTTGCAAATCTGACCTCGACAGCCTCAAACAGGTCGGCTGCCGTGGGGTTTGACTACAATTACACATCCGTAACAAATGGAGTTCGCGAGAGTTACACGAACGTTTCAATAGCATTTTTGCAAATGGGAATCACAAACACGACCACTTCTTATTCTTTGGTTTTCTCAAACGGGACACTATACTTCCAACAAGCGGCGCAGGTTGTTGGTAACGAGCTCACTGGGCCGTTTTACTATGTAATGGGTGTAGGGTTACCGATCAAGTCAAGTCAGTACACTTCCACACAATCGGGGCTCGCGCAGCAGTCGTTTGCAAACTTTCAACTGCCCGAAACAGTGTATTCTATCTCATACACCAGCGGGAATGCAGCTTCTGCAACGGTGGGAGATTATCCGCCATCATCTTTGCTCTTGGTCGCATACGATTCAGGGACGGGCTGGACGTTTACACTAACCGGAGCGCAGGCAGGCTAGTGGATCTTTCTAGTCGCGCTAACGTTTCTTCGGCGTGATAATGTCGGCCGAATCTATTTGGAGCTCGCGCATCAAGTCTATCGCCGTGAATAGCGTCTCCTTGCCGTGTTGCGTCAGCGTGTACATTACGCCGTTTGATCCAGTATAGATCTCCTTCAACAGGTTTTTGGAAATGCAGTGATCCGTGAACCGCTTTAGCTTGACGCCGTCCATCGAGCAGTAACTCATAATTTGCGAACGAGTTCTGGGCTGATCGCAAAAGTAGAGCATTCGTACCAAAAGATCAGGATCGGACAGCTGATCAACGCTTCCAGTCAATTCCATTTGTTCACTATCTCTCAAACTTCCATCTTGCTGAGTCGATAAAAAAATAATATTGCTTGGCTCCCTTAATTGTTTCTAGTTCCTGGTATAATGAAGTTTTGGAGAAAATTTCTTGTTGTTATTTAAAATTGGCCAGGGGAATTTTCGCGATCTGCCGTGCTCGTAGTATATATTTCATTTCTGATATATCGAAACTATTCAGGTGACCATCGCCTGAAATTTTTTTGACATGCCAATATGGATGAAACTATTGTCTTTTTGGGCCCAATTTGATAGCAGGTTTCTTCTAGCGACCCTGCGAACCGGTCAGCGTTAAATACGAATTTTTGCCTGTTTGCTCTTTAAGCTGATTGAATGTCGGTGAAAGACCCTTTTCCTTGGAAACCACTTTTGTTGAGCGTAGTGTTTGGGATCCTGCTCCTCTGGATGGACTATAACGATGTTTCACCGGTTTTTGACTCGGTTGGGAATCTAGATCAAATCCTTGGACCTCAAATGTACCCATTTACAGAAGGTTTTCTTCCCCTAGCTTCTATAGTTGTCTTTATCCTCCTGGGGAAGTATTTCATTGATGCAGGCAAAGGCAAATCCACGGGATTGAGATCACATGCCTCTGTGTTGAAACCGCTCTTCTTTTTCCTAGTTTACATTGTCCTTCTCATACTGATAGACATTGACGACATCCTGAAGGCGTTGAACATACCGTCCGCGCTGCAATTGTCAACCCAGAGTCCAGGCTACTGGCTGGTCATGCAGGCAGTTTATCCGATAGCGTCAATAGTGGTCTTCATGGCTTTCGGGAAATTGTGCTACGAACATGGCAAGTCGCAAAGCAAGGATATGAAATAACTAATTTTACCGACCTCGTGAATGGCCGAACACAACCCGCACAAACAACTAGGTTTTGCGCGTTTGTGAATTTTAGAAATCCTTCACTGATTGCAGTCGACATTCCCTATTTCTTTTCTCCAAATGCAAAAAAATTGAAATTCTATGCGCATTGGCTGTACATTTTCCTATTCCAATGTTCCCATTTGGAACGATATTGGGAGTGCTTGCTCCTTTGGCTGCTCTCTGCTTATCTAGGCTTATCCAAGTCAGAAGAAAGCATAAGAGAAAACACCCTCGTTTCTCAAACCCGCTTGCAAGACCTATCGACTAGCGATATGCGCAAATATCCAGAATTTTGCAAGAGCTGCTTTGCAATTCGCCAAATTTGTTTAGATTTGCCGCTCGTTCAATCTAGAACGAAGCGGAAAGATGCGAGCCGAACAGACCAGTCGAGAGACACGAAGCCGAATTTATTCTTGCGTATATTGTTCGATAATTCAGGATACTATCGGCGTAGAAGCGCTTGATCCTGTAGAGCTTAGAAAGTTTCAATTCCATCTTAAGCAAACTCACGGCCTCGAGCCGTAGATAAAAGGCACGTTTGCTGGTTTATCAAAACACTCTAAGATGATTCTATCTCGTTCTCAAATTCTTGATTGAAAGAAACCTCTTCTGATTCATTG
>DAHVAI010000240.1 GCA_027314685.1 Nitrososphaerota archaeon
TGGGTTACGCACTCCTTCCAGCAGTTCTTCATGGGCCATGTGGGCGACATAGAGACAGTATACACGACTCGGAAGCACGAGCTTCCGGAACCAATGGTTGATGAAATGAGGGAAGCGTATCGAAAGTGTCAAGCACTTCTCCAGACAAGACTGCCCAAGGGAGATTCCGTGACAACAGAGAAAGCTAAGGAGATCGGCAAGCTCTCGTGGCTTTTGGGAATTGACTTTACAGAGGAGGGGATAAAGAAGCAGCAGCTTCTGACGCGGGAAGGCTCTGACCTTTCTGAAATTGTCCGAAAGAAATTGCTGTCTGACTACGAGAAAAAGCAGCGATTCGTTAAACCGTCGGAGATCGATGTTGTAGCGGCAGAGGGCTACATATGGAAGGGCAATCTTCCAGATGGAAGGGCAGTCATGGAGCTGGGTATCTAGCTAGAAAGTGGGGGACACAACCGTATCGTGTCCCTCGCTACTTTTTGATTTTTGCCACCTCGATGAGTTTGAATATTGTTGATGTCAAATATGATGCTTCGGTAGTAGTTATGGCATTTTCCTTCGTCTCCATCAGTTTGTATAGAGGATCATCGGGTGATACGTTGCCCAAGACCCATTCCTTGAACCCTGTGATGTCAACCATGTTTTGTGCTTGCATGAGATACGAAGGAGGGGTGAGCATTTAACAGGGACAAAATTGTTCTCGACTGCTGCCGTTACCGAAAATTAGCTTTTCGATTCTGTAGTGCTAAGATCTGAGCTGATCGGCCAGACCTGCCAAGAACTGCAATAACCTGCGCTTCTGAGTAAAGGAGAGCCGCGCACCAGTCATCCCTGACCATATCTTGTCTAGTTGTCCCTTCTTCACTCTAGCTGCGTAATCACGCGCGCTCTCCAGCAGACGCACATTCAACTTCGATTCCGTGGCTAGCTTCTTCATCAGTCCGAAATCGACATCGCTACCTCTATCAGTGATAAGTGATATCAGGTCTACCGCGTCCTTATCTCTCCCTGTGGGAATAAATTTCAGAATCAAGATAGTCTCTAGGTCTACGACCGGTGCTCTTACTACGGTAGTTTTCGAGTAGAATCCTTCCACTTCTAAGCGGTTTGCTTTCTTGAAAATTGATTGACCCACAGTAAAGTCGCTGTTGGTCGAAATGTCATGCACATTGCCGATGCTGATGTGAAGATCGATGAAGTTATTGTCGCCGTTGCTACCAAGGCGCTTTGGTCCCGCGATTCCAAAGTCTGTTTTCCTGATACTATAACCCATACTATTCAAAAGGCCTCTCAGCCTTCCCAATGACGGACACCAATCTTTCGGCCTTGGGTCAAGATTTTTCCGAGATCTTCTAGGCTCTCGCGTTCGACAATGATTTCTTCACTTTCTTGGCTGGTCACTTTGATCTCACCAGATCTGTTACCAGCTTAGAGAGAAAAGATCTACCAAAGTGAGGAACCACGTTCCATTTTGATGAAATTGCGGAATAAGCCTCATCAGGAGGTTCAGACTTTTTATCCAGCGGAAAATCCAACCTCGCTTTCCTGTCAGTTTTCCCTGCAATCTTCTTGATCGTCTTTGGATCGAAAAGAGTCCTCGAAGACTCAAAGTTCAGTATTTCTAGGGTAGCTGCAAGGATTCTGGAAGTGTTGTATTCTTCGCAAAGATCTTCAAGCTTGTCCCAATCCAATTTCTTCCTTTGAACTATAAGAATTGCAATTACGTCGTCTAGTCCTGGATGATTTTCTGCAAGTCCACTGGCAATCAAAAGCTCGGGTGACAGATATTTGATGCCCTCGATTGACACTGTGTATTTATCGAATCGACTGTCAAAGCTAGTTTTGAAATGAACATTTGTGGCTGATGGTTTTTCAGAAGGGATCTCGTTTACCGAGATAGCTACATCCTTGTCAGAGAGCAGTGCTATCCATGTTGGTAGCTCGTCAGGAAGGACTGAAATATCGATGCTTCCTGGCGAGAAATATCTGTGGTACTGGTAAGAAGCATAGGCGCCGCCGATACAGTAATGCAGGAAGTTTGATGCAGCTTTGAACTTGTCGCTCAACTCTGAGGTCTTTGCCCTTGATTGAATTGCGAAGGCTATTGTCGTACTGACCGGGTCAAGCAGATTGAAGAGTTTTCTCCTCGAGTCGGCGGGATCTCTTGTTACTTGAAGGTAACCATTGGATCTGAGCTTTGCAAGCG
>DAHVAI010000242.1 GCA_027314685.1 Nitrososphaerota archaeon
CAGGAGGCAGAGATTGCGATAGCTGATGCGTTCAGAGATTACAATGAAAACAGACCGCACTCGTCACTCGGATATAGAACGCCGTACGAATTCTTATCTTGCTGGGAGATGAAGGAAAAAGTATGAACCTTCAGAGCGAAACAATGTTCTCCTTTTACGGGGACCACTCCACTTTCGTTAACACTTTCCTCCTTCAGACGAACCTCGAAGAGGTGAGAGTGTCTCTTGTTTCTTTCACGATTTTCAAAAACAGATTGGATGCTTTTCTTCACAAACTCGATGTTCTTTGAGTAGATCCCCTTCTTTCGATCTACCTTTCGTTTGATTTTGTCGAGCTCAGAACCCATATTCCTGAGAGCTTCTTCCCGCCGCTTTCTGTCCGACTCCTGCTTTTTCTTGCTCAGGACTTATTGCCCTGGCTTCGAGCTACCTACCCCTTTGAGAGAATCTGACAACTTTCTCATCGCCAGCTAGATAATCATCTTCATTTGCACCTTTCCAGTGAGATTGGCTTGAACTCGTTGTCGGAGACAGATCTTACGAGCTCTTTTGTCTTCTCCGTCATCTTGACGGCTCCTATAAAGTCAAGGTGATAGTCCGTTGAAAAAAGGATGGCAACCTCGGAGTCAATTGAGTTCCTGTCGCCCACCATGATCACCTTCTGAATGTTCAGGCGCTTTTGATTTTCTCGAGGTTTTCAAGCGCCCATCTTTGGATCCACGTCTCCATCAGTGCGTACCTCTCTGCCCATCTCTCGGTGTAAACTAGAGGAGTTGGGGATGTCAATCTGTTCATGACGAGGACTTCGATTGCCTGTCCGTTTGTCAGACGATTTCCCTCCCTCTTCATCGGGGCGTACTAATCTATGATCTTCGCGATTCCTACTCCGTCGAGTACAGGCTTGAGCAGAGCAATGTTCCCGATGTTTTTTGTCGTTGCGGATAAAATCCCGAAGCTGTTGTTCCTTTCCCTGATTGACCTCAAGTCGATGTAACCAGTCCTAGTTGTAGAGTGCCAGAGATAATGACACTAAAGCGTGACAGAATTATTGACACTACTACCATGAGACAGATTCATGCAAGGGTATGGCAAAGGGATCCCTTGCAGAGCGCATTAAGACAGTGCTCCTCTACGTCGAGCATAGAAAGGAGCCAAATGAGATTTGCTCGATACTCGACATATCTTTGAGTACATTTTGGAGATGGATTAGGGCATATCGCAAACATGGTCCTTCAGCTCTAGAGCTTAATAGTCCAGGGCCATCACCAGGCAAGAACTCCATTTCCGAGAAACTAGAGAACGAAATCCTGGATCTCAAGCAGAAGCATCCATCATGGGGAGCCAGACGAATCAAATATCAGTACGATCTGCCCTGTCACTGGAGAACAGTTCACAGGGTCATCAAACACCACGGAATGCTTGTGCGGATCAAGCCAAAGCCTCAGCCTCCATCGAAACGCTTCCAGAGAAAGCACGTCGACTCCATGTGGCAAGGAGACTCGTTCCAGTTCCGCATTTCAAGCGTGGGGAGGGTCTATGTTACAGGATTCACAGATGACCATTCGAGATATCGCGTCAAGTCAGGAGCATATCTCCACAAGGGAGCAGACGAAGCAATTGACGCACTGCATTGTGCCCTAAGAAAGAAGAGAAGAATCCCAAGAGAAGTCTATCTCGACAACGCAAAACAGTTTACGGCTGAAGAGTTCAAGGCGGAACTAGCAAGATATCTCATCAAGCCGATCTATGGCAAGCCGTATCATCCGAGAGGACGTGGAAAGATCGAGAGCTATCACAAGATTCTCTACAGAGAGCTGATAACGCAGATCAGGTTTACGTCATTGGCTCATTTCAAGAGGGAGCTTGAAAAGTTCGACAAGAGGTACAATCACCGGAGGAAGCATCAGGCTCTGGGATGGAAGACTCCAGCGCAGATTTACAACGACAGGAGATACTTTAACGAGTCCTAATGAGAGTGTCATTAACCCTGTCAACAAATAGTGTCATTAATTGTGTCACTCTACACCTAGTTAGAGCAATCACCGAATTGGCCTTTTCGGTCAAAAAATATTCTTTTGGGCCCAAAATATTCCTGTCAGGCCTCAAAATTGCCTGATCTCTTAACGCGAATTACGGGCAGTAAGTATTCTCTTAAGATATACGGGTTTTTTCTATGCATTCATCACATTCAAGAAGCAAACATGATAGTACTCGGCAGCGCTACAACTCTCGAGTACAGATCAACAAATACACTCTTTTGATTCTCATTAAATTCATTCACTTGACTGCTCTTTCTTCGAAGCCATTTCCTTTCTAACCATAGCTTCCTCTTTGAGAGTTCGAAGCTCACCAGCCGCCTGGTCTCTAAGCTTGATCAAGTCTAGGGTTTCTTGTTCTGCGCGCAGTCTCTCATCCTGGATTCGTGCGTCTAAAACTCGTCGTCTAGCCTCGTACTCGCTCTCAAGGGTACGGCTCTGTGTCGCCATGTATTCTTGAAGTGCTGCAATTTTCTTCCTTTGCTCGTCAACCTGTCTATTTAGCAGCTCTACTCGAGTGAGTACCAAAGATTCCTCCTTCTTTGCCCCGGCCAGCTTCTCTTCCAATTTGATCAGCATATGCTCTAAAGTAGTGCCCTTTGACATCCATCCTCCGATCATCCTTGCAAATTCTTTTGGGTCGAGCCGCAGCCGTTTCATCTCCTCCCCAACGAGCTTGACTACATTCGCGTCAAATCCTAGGCTTCCGAGCTCCCTTTGCGCTTCTATGTATTCCACTAATTCTCGCCCGCTGGCGTTGTTTTGTGAAAGAAAGGTCTTGAGATTTTCGAGTCTACTAGCGTCTTCTAATTCAAGAGAAATCTCTTGCTTTCTTTTTTCCATGATCTTCAAATCGCTTGCTGCTTCTTGTACCGCTTGAATCTTTGACTCGTAATCCTCTACAACGTCATCATACGACTTTTTGTGCTTCTTTTCAAGCGCCCGAATCTTCCTGACGGAAGAGAGCAGGTCAGAAAGAGCGTTCCCGTACTTTTTCAGCAGTTTAAGAAATGTCCTGATATCATCTGGAGAGATGGACTGTTCGTCAACTACTTTCTTTATTGCCGCAAGACTGCGCGTCTTGGACCACTTGGAAGTCCTTCGCTTGGTCTTCCTTGCCGTTTTTCTAGAACTATGTTTAGGATTGGTCTTCTTACCAACTACACTCCTCCGTTTTATCTTGGGAGCATGAGAGTGCTTTCCAGTTCTTGATCTTGAAATTCTCTTCTTTGGCAGGATTGGTTTCGTAACTCCCAAGCAGCTGGCATCTCACCCGCGAGCCACAAAATATGCTTTCCGAGGCGAGCTAGTTCAGTGTCACTCTTGTTTCCTGGACTTATCAACATTCGCCGTGTGAGCACGTCGGATTGGTTTGGGTATCCAAAGAAGAGTATTGATCTCCGATCTTGCTATTTCCTTGGTTGGCTTTGCTCATACAAGATTTCGAGCTCTAAAAGGACTTGAAATAAATACGAGATTCGTTCATTTCCAAACCAAGAACTGGAGAAAGAATTTTTGACATCCTCCTACGAATCATTCACAGGATTCCCTTTCCCGGTGACTGGACCAGAATTAGAATTTTAGTGGTTTGAGTTTCTATCGTGTTCTTTCTATCGACCCTTGCTAACCCTTGGTTAAAGCGCACGGACTTGCGCTCGGAACTTGGTCACCATCAATCTCGTGTGCGATGCTGAAAGTCACTAGTCCAGCCGATTTGTCTTGTTAGATGCAAGATGAGCTACTTTCCATCATTAAACCTCCAAAAGTAAAGCGAGGCAACAGAACAGTATGGGTGCCAGTTTCTCGCAAGCGCCTCTATTTTCTCCTTCTTGGGTAGCTCGCGCAAAGAGTATAGTTTCTTTATCCCCTTTTTCACGCCTAGGTCGTCCACTGGCAAAACATCTAATCTACCAAGAGTGAATATCAATATCATATGAGCGGTCCAGGGCCCCACTCCCAAAACCTCGTCCAGCGCCTCTATTATCTCCCCCTCGCTCTTTCCACGCAATCCGTCAAGGTCTAGTTTCTTTTTCACAACGCGTGAAGAAAGGTCCTTCAAGTACCTTATCTTTTGAGGCGACACGCCCGCGCCTCGCAGTTTCCTTGCACTCGTCGAATAGATCAGTCGAGGTACAAGTTTTCCTCCATACAGCGCTCTTAACCTCTTTATTATCGCATTTGCCGCAGGTGCCGCCAGCTGCTGCGAGAGTATGGATTCCACGAGAGACTCGAACATCTCACCTTGTGGCTTGAACTCTATCCGGCCGTGCGCTTTGATTACACTTGCGAGTTTTGGGTCGCTTTGCGAGAGGTGCTCCATTGCCCTTGCAAACACCTTCGCATCCCCTAGAGACATCTCATCCACACTCGATGTGGCCCCAAGATAAGCTATTTGTCAAATTTGGTTGATTTTGTCTCTTACATTGAGAATCATGCTGACTCAACCTCATGGCACTAACAATCCAGATATGCGGAAACTGCAAGCATGAGCATGGAAGCCAGCCGGCGATTGTCATTGACGGTTACGTCCACCACATTCTCTGCCCTTGCGCATGCCACACGGTTCTGTCTAGCTTTCCACGGATAAAGCACTAGCCCAACGTCGCAGTGATTTCTTCTACCCGTCAGTACTCCAGCAACCTTTGAAATTGCTGTCCGACGGTAGCACCATGAAATCGCTGATTCTAGACACTAGTTATCTAGATTTCAGTTTAAATGAAAACTCTTGTAGCTACGACGCGCCTAAATGATTGCATAGGTCATGTTTAGGAACAAAGAAAGAAGAGTGAGTCCACTACTCCTCTTCTTCGTCCTTTTCCATAGCGCTCTTTTTCATTACCTTTGCAGGCTTTTTATCCGTAGGATCCGTAATGCCACCCTCGGTCACTATAAAATTCGTATCTCCATAGGGGTGCATCGGGCTGTCTATCATTATCGCCTTTCTCTCCTGCCCGGCCTTGCGCAAGTAGATACGATAGGTCGACGCGTGTCCGATTATATTTCCTCCAGCAGCCTTTGTTGGATCTCCAAAGAATGTATCAGGAGTTGCCTGCACCTGGTTTGTGATGATCACCGCCACGTTGTATATCTCTGATATCCTCTTTAGCCTGTGCATTATCGCGTTCAATTTTTGCTGTCGCTCTGAAAGTGATCCTCTTCCCAAAAACTCCGCCCTATGCAGCGAAATTATGCTATCGACAATAACCAGTTTGATGTTGTTTTGCTGGATTAATCCACCCATTGCCCTAACTATCAACTCTAGGTGGCTCGCGTTGTATATCTTTGCAACGTGAATATTGTTCAATATACTCTCCACGTCAAGTTCGTGAGACTTTGCAATCTGAGCAATCCTCTCCGGTCGGAACGTCGACTCTGTGTCTATGTACAGCGCCGATCCTCCCAATCCGCTCTGGTCAGAAGGTAGTTGTGCAGATACGCAAAGCGTGTGGCAAATTTGCGTTTTGCCAGATCCGTACTCACCATAAAATTCGGTTACAGCTTGCGTTTCAATTCCTCCCGCCAATAGATCATCCAGGTTCTGCGAGAACGTCGTGCACCTAAGCATCTTGGCCCTTCTTGCAAAAAGCTCGTTTGCAGATACTAGATCCTTTTCCAGGTAGCCCTTTTCCTTCAATAACTTTTGTGCTTCAAAGACTAGGTTGTGCGCCGTCTCCTCTGTGAGGTTTAAACTATCAACTAGTTCGTTTGACGTAGAGGCAGCGAGGTCAAGTATCGTCGTAATTCCACCGCTTTCCAACTTTGCTTTCGTGGCTGGTCCTACACCCGGCAGGTCAGATATGTCGACTTCTATTGCTTCGCTCATGCTAGATTCACTAAACTGTATAATTGCAGTAGTATTACTGTAACTATATACGCTTTGCGAGTTGGGAGATCTGGATTAGTTGTGAACTAGAATTGACCAACAAATACTTGTAAGAAATCCTATCCTCTCTTTTCATCTTCGCGACAGTCTACGATGTCCAACCAAGATATATTGGGCTCCTTAAACAAGATCGACGACGCTTCACTATCGTAGATAACGATTTTTGAGCTTGCGGCAAAGGCTGCGAAATTTGTGGCTGTAGGAAAACTTGACGCCCAGCGAGTATCACGTGGTATTCAGGCAATCATTGATGATGCTGCTATCTAAAAGTTGAATCCCTACACCAATGAGTCGTTGAGCATCACGGTAAAGTTAAGGAAAGTGCTCGGTAATTTCAGAGACTGCATGATAGTCGGGACTGCTCTTTCACAAGCTCAAGGATTACTCACAGAAGACGGAAGTATTCATGAGCTCAAACGAAATACGACCTTCAAAGAACCTAGTCTGTGAATCCAGGGTTCGAGATTCGCCGATCCTAATCTTTCTTCGGCTCCGTTGCCTCGCTGTAGGTTTAATGATGCAAGCTAGACTTTGCAACGCGAGCTCTAAATTATTAGCGAACTAGAATTGGCTCTTGGGTCTAGGTATGAATGGTAGCAAGACCATGGAAGCCAGCGAAACAGCGGCAGCGATGAAAAACGGCTCGTTCAGTGAGCCGAAAAATGCAGGCGTCGCAAGGAGTCCTATGATGAAAGGGCCCAGGGCTCCGCCACCAACGTTGCCAATTCCCCAGACTATCGAGTTGCTCATCGTGGTTGCTTCCTTGGGAACTGCTGAAGTGGCTAGAGGAAGGAGCATCGGAAAACCCGTGAGCCCAAAAAACCCAAATGCGGCTAGTGATATCACCTGGAAAACGATGTTTGACGAATAAAGTAGAAGCATAATAGAAAGACTTGATCCTAGCACGGTCACGCCAAGTATCAGCCGACGACCCACTCTATCTGCCACGAGACCCAGAATCGGCTGTCCAAAGATTGCCGTAGCAAGGACCAGAGTAAAAACGGCGCCCAGTTCCAGTCCATACTTCATACCGCCTTCAGTTCTGAGATAAACCGGGATGAAATCAACCACGCCCACGGTAAAAAAGCCCTTCATGAAAGCAACCATTGTGAGCGCGAGTATCTTTGGTAAAATCGAGCCAATTGAGACGCTCTTTCTTGGCGAGGCATTCTCCACGGAATCTTGTACCCTTGTAAAGCTCATCTTCCCGAGCATCTGGAACACGATACCCACTGAGACGAGAGCAAGCACTGCAAGAACCGCAACCGAGGATATGCCAAAGTAAACTGCCAGCGCCACGACCATTAGCGGAAACACAGCTCTGCCCATGCTTCCTACTGCTCCGTTGATTCCCATAGCACGGCCGTGCATGTGTGCCTTCCACTTTTCGCTCAAGACTGAGGCGCCAAGCGGATGGTAGAAGGAGCTCCCCACACCTGCGATGACGGCAAACGGTATCAGAAGCAGGAAAAGGCTGAACCCACTTGCAAACAGTCCCGAGAAGGAAAAACCAACAATGCCTGCGCCGAGCAGTGAGAGGCCCATAGCTAGTAGTCTTGCATAGTTTTTCTTTGCATCTGCCGTGCGACCAATTACCGGGCTTGCGGCGACCGAGAATACGTTCTGCATACTCGCGAGGCTCCCTATGAGAACAGACTCTGACGGCAGTGGCAGTAGCTTCGGATACAGCGTGATAAAGACGTACAGACTGCCATCGTTCATAAAGTGGGCAAACGAGGTGGCAACGAGGCTCTTTGTGCTGTCCTGCAAGGTCTTTGCTTTTAGAATAATACCAAGCTTTTAACGCAGCCGCCTGGCCAAAGCTATAGAGTGGAATACTATACGCCAGATCCTTAGTAGAACAGCCATGAAAAAAGTTGTACAGGCGTTTCAAAAACGTATGGTTAAACACGACACGCTTGTTTGTTGATTCAAGTGGCTAGTACTTGGCGCAAACAACCTCCTCGCTTTTGGAGATTCCGCAAACCGTAGCTTACGACCTTGACTCTCTTGTGCACCACAAGAAGCGGCGCGTCATAAGATCCCAGCCAGCCATACTAGCTGCCATACTTGAGGCATGCAGGACGCCGTGCGTGCAACACTGGATCATGGTAAAGGCGCGCCTTGGGTATGACACTTTCTGGAAGCACATGAACGCTCTAGTCTCTGCGGGGATGATGAATACGTTAAGCGATGGGAGCAAGACGCTTTACTTAGTCAATGAGAAAGGACTGATTCTTCTCAAAGAGCTTGAAAGCGACATCTAGAATCGTTGAAATCGTGGGTAAGCCCATTTGAGAGCGCATTGATCCTTGCAACTTTTGTTACCATAGTTCTCACCATATTCGTAGTGGAGCTGACGGACAAGGATGCGCTACTTCTTCTCACACTTGCGACGCGCATCAGGCCAAGAACGGCGTTTCTCTCTGGAGCTATTGCTTTCACGATAACCTCCGCAGTCATCGTGACTCTTGGCTATTTTCTGATCAAGGTTTTGCCGATATACTGGGTAAGGGTTGCTGGGGGGTTTGTGATGATAGGGTTTGGGTTGTTTGAATACCTGAGAAAGGATGGCGAGAAAGAGCGCGTTCTCAAAACGGCGCAAGGTAGCGAATGGGCGGTGTTTTTGGGCGCTGTCTCCATGCTCGTGCTGCTTGACCTCGCAGGGGACGCTACAGAGGTAATGACCATAGTCTTTGTAGCTAGGTTTTCTAACGCGCTATTGGTCTTTTTTGGGGCCGTGCTTGCACTTGTGGTTGCTTCTGGCATCGAGACGTTTTTGGGTAAAAACCTTGGGAATGTGCTATCCGCTAGGAGAGTAAGAATCATGTCTCTCATTGTGTTCGTGATAATTGGTATCGTCATTATTGCCACGACCGTGCTCGGCGTTCCCAGTTTCCTTTAGACGAAGCTCTGATTTGCTCGATAAATCGATCCTATAGTCTCCGCCGGTAGCTCACGCGTTGAATTGTGATGTTTCACATAGGAGGCTCAATTCGTCAGTTGTTCCTCTACCTTGATAGCTTCCCTGATCACTAGAGTCTTGATCGGTTCGTCTGACTCGCTCTTTGCAGAGACTTCGATCACAATCTGGTATGTGCCAGCTGCGACATCGATCACTTCAATCCTTGTCTTGCTTTGATCTACGTAATCATACTTACCCAGTGATTCAAGGAGCGCAGATTTGAACCTGTCAAAATCTATCTTCTTCTCGAGATCCATCCTGACCCTTACCACGCGCGCTTCCATCTTTGTGTAGTTAATCACCATCGAACTGATAACCGCAGAGTTGGGAAAATCCGCAGGAACGCCGCTGTCCAGGCGGACGCGAGTGAAAAAAATTCCTACGTCCTGCACAACTCCTGCAAAGCCGCTCGGTTGGTTTTCGTGCGAGTAACTAGACCCGGTTGTTCCATAAGAGGACGTGGCAAGAAGTACGTGATCTCCTATCTCGAATGGCCTCGACATCAATAGAGACAGTCCTGCGAAAATATTTCCTAGCACCTGCTGGGCAGCCAGTCCCAAGACTATGCCCAAAAATCCTGCGCCTACAAGAGCCGCCGTGAGGTTTACTCCAAAGACCGAGAAGACAAAGATTATCAGTACTATTCCTGCTATCAGCTGGAAAGCGTTCTTTATCCCGTGAGTGCGCGTTGCGCCCAATGTGGGTTCCACTACGCGCTCAAGGATCCTATCAACGAGTCTTATCACAAGATATCCTGCGACAAGGACTATCATAGAGTAGATTGGGAAGACGTAGATCCGCGAGACGAGACCAAAACTAGCGAGATAGTGCACTAGTAGCGCAACAATGATGCCAGAGAATATGACTACTAGAATCGAGTCGAGTATGCGCTCTCTCTTGCTAGCAGTTTTTGCCATGCGCAGTCCTCAGTTTCATGAGGGTGCCTAATGTCTTTAGGCTACTTTGTTTTCCGGATTCTTGTCCGATCGATCCAGGCGCTCAATCTCCGCCTGAAGGAATTTTCTATACCTCGCTTTTTGCGTGTCGCCAAGCTTTGAGATGTCGTTTCTGAAATTTTTCATCACCGCTACGACGCCATCCACGGCATCTTTTGCTAGAAGCTGTCCAAAGACGCCTATCCTCGTGAACGTGGTGAGCAGGTTGTCCAGTTCCTTGTCCTTCTCGGTGTACTGCGCGAGATAATCCTGGCCAGCTTTCGTTATCTGGTAGCCTCTACCTTCCTCGACTTCCTCTATCAAACCTGATGAGAGAAGCTTTCCCAGCAACGGGTAAACCAGTCCTGGTGATGGCTTCCACGATCCGTTTGTCCTCTTGGCAGTTTCTTCCATGATCTCCTTTCCAGTCATGGACTTCTCATGCAGAAGGGAGAGCACGTAATACCTGGAAAATCCTCTTGGGACTACGCTACTTGATGTTTGCATTTCTTTCTCACTTGTATCGCTAACGATATCACTAGCGATATTTAAGCGTGCTTGTTGCGCCATTACCATGCACCTCGCGTGATTACCATTCTAAAATTAGATTTTAGTATGGGGAGACGGCGTGGCACTTGGGTTCATGTAATGCTGAAATTAGAGAATACCGCGTTGCGTCTTGCTATGTATTCTGTTCTTGCCGCTCTACTCTTGTTTAGTTTTCCAATTGTATCTGCTTCGACAGTCAACATCGCTCTTAATCCTGCGACTGGCGTTGCAAAGGTAACAGGAATGAGCACGACTACGATTGTATTCACTTATCCTGCAAACTCTACAATCTCAAGGTTCTTGAATGGATCAAACTACTCCGCGCAGGCTTCTGGTAACGTTGCCGGGGGACAAGGTCCTGCCATGGATTTTCAAGATGCGCTACGCAATTACACTAGCGAAGTAACCGTGCAGAACCTGAGCGCTTCGCTTAGCACGACTTCAAAAGCAAACGCAACAGCCATGGTGATAACTCGAGAGACCAATATCACTGGCTACGTCAGTGGTGTGTTCAACGTGACTAACGGTACGGTGACTGCAAACTTGGGATGGAAGGCGTTTGTCATAAGAGGCCCGTTCGTCATGCCTCTTGACGGTCACGACTATGACTTGAATACGCTCGGTTCAGCCGCGATGATGCCCATGCGAGGGATCGCTTCTTCATTCTTGAGTGGTTCATTTGGCGACCAAAACATCTGGTCTCGTTCGACGATAGACTTTTCTTCACTAAACACGCCTCTCAACAACTGGACCAGAGTTTACAACTCTGCCACGAACACAACAACCTTCACCAAGACCATCAACACATTGGCAAACTACTCTTCATCTGTTTCGTTTAACGGCGAGAGCTATTCGCTTTCGATGACCTACGACCCTTCGTCCACGATTAGCGTGAGCGGTTACGCATCTCCTCAAGGCAATACCCTAGTCTTTGGCCAGGCGCCACAGAACTACACATACCCCACGATTGCTATTACCATAGTTGCAATCATTGCGCTAGTAGGCTACATCGCGATTAAGAAGCGACACCCGAGTATAGCGAAAAGCTCTACTCCCAGTCTTCAGTACTGAGCTCATAGTGCCCTTGCACGAAGGGCTTTACGACAATATCCCATCTCGATACAACCTTTGAGCTCTTATTGCAGACTAGGCAATCGCCTATCCTGTCTCCAATCTCAAGAGAAGCCTGATTGATCGTTTTCTCATCTGCAATCAGGTGTGCCATGTTAGAATCGAGTTCTGAGAGCTTGGCGTTAGTCCAGAGCTCCGGCGATTTCTTTGCTATCTCAAGCCTATCTGGAGAGAATAAGAATCTGATAATGTCCCTGTCTGAAACAAATTCGAGATTGTCGTTGCGATGAGTGCTGCTCTTGAGAAATACCCTTCTTACTCTGTTGCGAAACATCAGCCTCACAGCTTCCATTAGATCTTGATTTGATGGTATCGAAATCATATCAGAACCTACGTCTTCAGTGCGTAGTTTTGACGTAATCTTGTGTTCGCGATATAGTTTCAATATTTCAGATAGCGTGACCAGTTCTCTCATAGTGGTGTTTCTTTCAACTGCTGCGCTTCCAAACCTTGTCTTGACAAAAACATTCAAGAGATCTTCCAAACTATCATCATAGTTTACTGTCCCTATCCAAAGCGACATTTCCTGGCATGGTGTCCAGATGAATTTCTCGTAATCTTTCGGATTAGTGTTTAGTAGTTTATTCAGAATGGAAGCACCGCCCAGTGCCGCATACATCTTGATTTTTGTTTCCGGGTCCATCCTTGGCTCGAGTCCCTGGACAACAGGGAGCATGTGGACCTCCCCGAGCTGAAGCAAGTTGCCGCTGATGATAATAGGACTCTTGCCGTCAATCACTGGTCTTGGAATTTCGAACAGCTTTGGCAATAGCATCGAGAGTTTTGTTTTCTTCAAGAGCCTCTCACAATGATTGTTCATCGAATATAATAACTGATTTTGTTTTGGTAATTGCAGGTACCAAGTATCTATACTGTAAAATGACAGTAACATTAATTAGCCAGAATCTCGTAATATCATGAACACATTACAAAACCCCCCACAAAAAACCGAACCTTTCCAAGAATAGATAGAGTATCTGAGCTCTTGGTTGCCGCCCAGAGAGGCGCTCCTACCAAAGCATGTTGCGGCTCTATATGTCCCTGGAGGCTGGCTTGTCGTGGCTAGTCCAATTGGTTAGGCTATCTTTCTAGTCTGAGATGGCGTTGCCGTCCATTGAGGCGCTCCTACTCCATCAGGAAAAGAAAGAATGCTTGGCTGGATGCACGAAGATAACGTGTAGCGTAATGATAGCGGAGCAAGTCAACACGCATCATTCTAGAATATTCTTTAATCGCCCATGTTTATCTTAACACATGAACGATCTTGTCACTAGTTGGCTACTTGAGGAAGATCAACCCGCATCCCGTTATTACACTCTCGTCGATCTCTTAGGTAGATCTGAGAATGACGCTGAAGTAAAGCAAGCTTACGCCCAGATTCCAAAAAGAGGTTGGGCCCACGATATCCTAAAGAAGCAACATCCCAAGGGATTCTGGGAATCAGAAAAATCACTTTATAGGCCAAAGTATACCTCTACCAACTGGCGCGCGATTGTTCTTTCCGACCTTGGTCTCACGGCTAAAGATCCAAGAATCAAAAGGACAGCAGACCTCATTTTCAAGCACTGGCTCTCAGTCCCTTCCTCAGAGAACGTGTTTAACGAGGAGGTTTGCATAGTCGGAAACACAGCAAGAACTCTTACGCGCTTTGGTTATGGAAACGATTTCAGGGTGAGAAAGTTGTTTGATAGACTAGTTGAGGACCAGAAGGAAGACGGAGGATGGCACTGCTTTCAATCGACTCATGGAACGCTTGACGGCTGGGAAGGTATGGCCGCTTTTGCAGCGCTCCCAAAGCAGATGAGGACTAGAAGCATGAAGAGTGCCATTGAAAGGGGTGCGGAATTTTACCTAGAGAGGAGGTTGTTCAAAGAAGGCTCGCGCTATGCTCCATGGTTTAGATTCCACTATCCCAACCACTACTACTACGACATGCTCGTTGGTCTGGACATTATGACAAAACTTGGTTATGGCGACGACGAGCGGTTATCGGACGCTCTAGTTTTTTTGAAGAAAAAACGTCTAGAAGACGGAAGGTGGCTCCTGGATAGGATACACCCAGATCCCACGAGTTATCCCTGGGGTCCAAACAACTTGAAGCAAAAAACCATCTCGTTCGCTCTTGAAGAAGCTAGCAAGCCGAGCAAGTGGATCACTCTCACCGCGCTGAGAGTTTTGAATAGAGTAGAAAAATAACTGCTCCCTTCCCAGCCCCGGGGGCTAGGATGGGATTTCACTTTCTACTGCGCCGCTACCGTAGCTACTTCCGTTGCTCTTGGAGTGCTTGGCTGGAATTGAGCTAGATCAAATTCCACGCGTGGTGCCTCTCCGATCATTGAAGTGATCGTCGTCAGCAACTCCTCGTGATCTGACCTAGGTACCGAGTTTGCCAATCTTTGTTCTAGCTCCTGTAGCCTTCCCTCAGCTGCCGCAAGTTGCTCGCGCGGGACTGTCGTTTCCCTGAATGTTCTCTGCATATCTTCGAATGTCTGCTTTGGCACGAAGTTTGTGAACTGGCTCTGGAGCGCCGTGTAATCATCCTTGGGGACGGTTGAGTTTTTCAATTGCTCATACCTTGCCTGGAGCGTTTCAAATTCAGTCCTATCGACCATGCCGCTTATTTTTGCCTCGAGCTCCTGAATCCTCCTTGTGTCGTTGGACTGGAATTGGCTTGTGATGGTCTGTGTTTCCGAAGCAATTTGTTGGCTAAGCGACTTGATGCCCTCCTCAAGATGAACAGACCTCGCTAGGTCTGACCTCGCATTCTCAAGTTCTCCGGTAAGTTCGTCGATCTGTGTCTGCATCTTTGCGACGACTTCCTGGTGAGTCTTTTTCGGCATCGATTGCTGTAACTGCGCTTCCATCGATCTGCACGTTAGTACTAGTCTCCTAACTTCGCTGGTTATCTCTTCGGATCGGGTCAAATTGTATACTCGCGATTTGAGTTCGCGTTGCGAGTTATGTAGAGAAGAGTCAACGCAGTTTTACAAACAGCTGTATAGTTATTCGCGGGCGCGCTACTCTTATGGGCTTGGTAGTAGCAACCCTTCCCTAGTTGACTATCTTCGACGGGTTCGAGTGGGGAATATGCATCGATGACATGTGGACGTACGCAGGAGCTCTTCCTCCAAAGTCGATCGTAATTCCTCATGTTCTCAGCATGAAGCTGCCCCAGGGGCCATTCTCGATGAACTTTGGAAAGGAGCTTCCTCGCAGGTCAAATCTCTCAACTATCTCTTTCACCGAGTCTTCCGTGGGACAAAAGAAAGAACTCGTACGGATGTTCACGAGAAACCTTGCAAAGCACTTGAGAGAAAACAAGGTAAGGTTCGTCCGGTGCTGGTTTCAGTGGAACCTTTTCCAGCCAAGGATCCTCAAAGCTAAGCAGGAGTATCACTTTCCGCTCGACCATTTCGTAAATACGATGAACGCCTCTGGGATTGAGATTATCGGCGTGATCGGGAACGGCTACTATCGATTTCTTCCACTCGGCCTCAACATCAACAAGCTCGACCACTATCTCGCCCGCCTCTCTGATGCTTCAAGGGAAATAGTCAGGCACCATAAGGGAAAAATCGCCATGTGGCAGCTTGAGAACGAGCCTGACTGGTGGCTCGAGCACTTTGCAAGCGACTGGCGAAAGGGCGGTATATGGTTTGAGAAAAACGTTGCTGACACGATACTTGGAAAGCTCCACACTATTGTGAGAGAGGAAGATCCTGGGACACCGACGATGGTTAACCTAGAAGCTGATACGGCAAGGGCATTCGTGCATTCTTACTCAAAGTACTGTGAAGTCCTCGGTCTGGATTTCTACCCGAACTATACGAACTCTGGCAACATCAACCTGTCAAAGCTCAGGGAACGAGTGGCTGAAGCAAAAAGGTTGTCTGGTCTTCCGGTGATGATCGCAGAGACCGGCTATCCTTCTGGACCCAGGATATTTGGGTTTGATCAGAGAAAGCAAGCCGATTACGTCAGGGCTGTATGCGAGGAAGCTTACTCGATCGACTCGCTTCGCTCGCTCGGGATGTGGCGGCTTTCAGATCCATACTGGCTCTCGTTTCCCTTTCAGGAGAATAGCTTTGGGCTTATCGACAGGCGTGGGATTCCGAAAAAAGCCTGGTTTGAGTACGTGAACCAAGTTTCGAGCAAGTAGGCTAGGTCTGCGAGTCGCTTGCGAGTTCCGTAAATCGAAGCTTCTTTTCCTGGCCGTCAAATGCCACAACCAGATCATCGCCGCGAACCTTGAGTGCAACTCCGTCCAAAAAGTCGATCCAAGGCTTTTTTGGATGAAAGGCGTAGTGGACCAGCGGCATTATGTAGAGATCGTGCGTTGCTATGATAGTTGCCCCGTCCGGTTTGGATCTTTTCTCACTCATGACGGCGCAAAAGGTTTCCTTCGCATACTGGTCTGCGGCAGTCATAGATGGGATGTGGTCTGAGCCTTTGAGCCACCTGTCCAGGAAGACCTCCCAGTGAGTGCTCTTGAGCTCGCGGTTGTATGCCTCTAGGTCTAGTATTGGATGCTTGAAGTTGATGGGGCTTGGGCCGTCGACTGTAGATCCATTTTCTCTTGCCCCGATTGAGATTGCGTCTGCGGTCATGAAGCATCTCTTTGATCCCCAGTGATGGATGCGTAGAGTTTTCGTGCTAGAGCTGATTTCTCTCCCAAAGCTCTTTGCTACCTCGATGCCCTTTCCGGTTAGCTCGACATGGCGCCACTGCTCGAAAGGTATGTTGTCAAACGAGGGGCGCTCTGAGTGGCGCACGATAAGGACTAGATCTTTCTGAGCTTTGAGTTGCTCTGCAGCTTTGAGGATCCTTCCTCCCCACTCTAGCTCCATTGTCTTGTTTTCTGTCTTTGATGTAGATTAGCGTTGCGTGATTTTTGTAAAGCAATATAGAATATTGAGCCTATTCATTCAGGAAAGAGACCACTGCCTGCGCTAGTAGCGGAGATTCGTGACTGTTGTAGTGCGTCGTGCCTGGTAAGACTAGTAGACGTGATTTTGGCATCTTAGAGCCGTCCCATCCGGCATCGTGTTTACCGCCACCTAGCAGTTCGTAGAATTCTGCCATATGTGAGGGTCGTACGCTGTCTGCATCTCCGAACGCGATCAGCACAGGAATCTCGAGCTTGGCGACTTCGCTTGACCAATCATAGTCTCTCTTCAAAAGCTCGCCCATCTTTGAAAATAGCAGTGACCAATCATCTTGTCTGGGAGCTATCTTTGCATAGGTCTTGTACAGTACTGATTTTTTCAGGCGATCAGGCGACTCTCTTGCTGACCTAGCCATCGCGGCATGAATTTCTGGATACCATCCATTTCTCTTGCATGGTGCGGATATGGCGATCAACTTTCTGATGAGCTTCGGATGCTGTATTGCGGTTCTAATTGCGACGCCAGCGCCAAGGGAGTATCCCAGGATGTCCGTCGTTTCAAGTTTCAGGTGCTTGATCAGGAGGGCTACGTCGTCTGCCATGGTCTCGTACCTCATCGGTCTGTCGACGTCCTGAGTCCTACCGTGAGCCTGGAGATCTGAAGCTATCACTTTGCGATTTTTTGAAAGAGCTGGGAGGAGTACTTTGTCGAAGATTTCAGTGGAACCTGCGCCACCGTGCAGGAGCAATATCGGCTCTCCCCTGCCGTGGATCTCGTAGTACATCCTGAGCCCGTTTACTGTTGCGTATCTTCCCGTAGGCTCGTCCATGCGTACACACCTTCGCTTTTGCTCTGCGTATAACAATTTCATGGGTGTTTGAGAATTTGATCTTCTATGCGGAAGAGTCGCGCTCTGTAGGGTCCACGTGTTACCCTTTGTTTGATCTTTCACTGAACCTAGACCAACTTTGACATCTATTAGTATCCCCCGGCATCTTTTCCTTTGCTTTCAATCGATAATTGCAGACTTTCAGATTGGAAATTGCAACATTTGCATCGTCCAGTGCTATTGCGATATCTCACTTTGGCTTGGTACACGGTCTGCATGCGTTGGCGTTAGTGCAAACAATAAAGATCTGAATACCTGACTTGATCCTATGTCTCTTTGCAATCAGGCGTCAATCTATCTTTTTAACTGATGAGGGAATCGATTGAGAGACCAGTCGTTGCTCACCATCGCCTAGAGAGAGTGTGTCGGACGAGTACTACAGGTTTCTCAAAAGGTCTTTTTGAGATGCTCCTTCAGAAGAAAGAACATCTCCTTGCTTTAGCGAACTACGTTTAGTCTCGGCTCTAGAGACTCTTTCGAATGTTTTACCGGCTTTTCGACCTTCGACCAGTGCTCGTGAAGTATCTTCCAAGAATCGTCCCTCCTAACGAAAACCAAGGTGCCTCTCACCAACCTCTTCGCTTTCACCATTTCCTTGCTCCTGAAGTATTTCACTCTTAATGTAGTTAGGGCAGTATGTCCTAACACCGTAATCTTCAGATCATCAATCTTCCAAGAGTATTTTGGTAATTTTGTATGAATCCATTCTTCTTCTCTTGAAATAGCTCTTGTATCATCAAATCGCTCAAACGGAGGATATGAATCAAAGAGAGAGAAACCAGCTCCTACGAGATGGAGCTTTTTGAAACCCTCGAAATCGCCGCTCTGTGCGAGTTTGAATTTCTCGAAAACTACTCGCGTGATTTTCTCTACATCGGTGGCGGCATTTACATCGTCAGCCTCCGGAAGTTGAGAATCCTCAGGGTCCCCTCCAGAGGCTTTGGTAGGAAACCAACTTCTAAGATGGGCGACCATGTTTGCAAGATCTCTAACCGAAAGATTCTGCTTTATCGCCATCAAAGTAAGGTCAACGCGTGTTTTCTTGTCGTTAACGCGTGACAATACTCTTGCATGGTGCTCGGTAATCAGATACAAAGCGTCGCCCAGCTCCGGGTTTGACGCCAAGTCGCTGTTATCAAACAATCTCAGCATCGCAAGGTAACTACCCACATGCTGCTTTGAGATGCCAAGACTCTGGCCTATCTCTTCGTATGTCCGGTTGAATCTGGTATTCAAAGTTGCGAAAATGCGCGCCTTTTCATAATCCGATATGCCTTCTCTCTCGAAATTCTCAATGAGTGACTGCCTGAGCACTTCTTCGTCGTCTACGTTTACCACTTCCGCCCTGATAGTCTTCCACCCAAGTTTCTTTGCTGCAAGAAATCTTCTGTGACCATATATCAGCTCGTATCTTCCTTTCACATCAGGACTGGCACGCAGTCTTACTGTAACTAGCTGTCCATTCCTCATCATCGAACCCGCCATCGCTTCAACACTTGCTCCGGAATACGCTATCCTAGAATTGAACGGAGAGCGGTCAATATCATCTATTGGAATCTCTACTATCAATGTCCGAACTGCCTTTGCTGTCATGCATTTAGGTGTTTTGCAAACCTGAGTGTGGGACAAAACTCACTGCTAGACTGATCGTGTCGCGAGGTTGAATATGTTGTGCCAAAGTCCGGTGCAGAATTACGAACAGTTGATTCTATCTTCACGTTTCTGAGCGATTCCCCATCCCAGCATTTTCTTGTCCGCGGTGTCCCACACTTGCAAACCTCGACAGTTGTAAGGTTCTGCATATCGCGAAGACTTGGCCAAATTGTAATAAGTGACACAGTATTTCGCAAATTCATACATGGCAACAATTCGGAAGTTCACCGATTTCAACCCGGACGACAGAGGTGGCCTCGGACTGGCTCAAGTGCCTCCAGATGGTTTTTGCATAGCCGCTTTCCTAGTCATTACGGAAGAGAACTCGTCGAGAAGCGTGTTGATGGGAAAAATGAACCCAGACGCCAATTGGGACCACATAGGGGCTCTCGATTCTGAGAGGATAAGACGCCACAGCACAACTTGGATGCTCCCTTCTTCGCATTTGATGCTGTTCGAATCACCAGAGGATGCCGCTAGAAGAATAGTGATCGAACAGCTTGAAACGCGTCTCGATCTATCGCAACCGATTATTGTGTCTGATGTGCGCACCCTAAAGAGGAATCCAGAGGCGAAGCATTGGGATCTTGATTTCGTTTATCGCGTAATCAGCTCAAGAGACAAATTCAAACCAACGAAGGCGTGGAAAGAGATTTGTTTCGTTGATGTTGACAAAGTCCCAAGAGATCAGATAACTCAGCTTCACATGGACATCATTGGTCATGCGCTATGAGTGGCGATCTTCTGGGCAATGTTAGCTCCCAGCCGTGAAAGAAGCTCGCTGGAAGCTCCTTTCTTGCATTCCTCCATGGAAACGTTTGTCAGCAATTCTTTCGAGCCGCTCGCCTTTGGAACCTTTTCGAATGACTTTATCGGCCATGTTGCATCGATTATCAATCTTGTATTCATGATACCGTGTTTGCTTCGATCCATAGCGTATGAGGATGGATTGAGATGAGCTCCTATTGTATACGGTATCAAGACCAGGCTCCGGTCCATCTCGCATCTAAATGCAACCGCCCACCAGACCTGTTCCTCGTCAAAGACGTCGATGTCCTCGTCAACGACCACCACCATCTTCACATTAGGATCAGCAGCTAATGCAGCAAGACCAGCGTGCTTCCCCTCCCCATCATTTCGCTTCTTGATTGCCACATACATTGCAGCCCTGCTCGAAGCTGATTTCGGTAGATTGAGCATCTTGACATAGTTTGCGTTCGCTTTGACCCGCTGAAGGTAAGTCGCCATCCTCGGCAGTGAACCCATTACAATGTGTTCATCGTGTGCTGGTACGACATCCTGGAATATTGCATCCCTCCTCATACAGATAGCTGTGACGCGTATGAATGGTACAACCTTCTCCCCACTATAATAGCGGGGGTACTCTCCAAAGTTTCCTTCTTGCTCAATGTTCGATACGTCGTCGATCACTCCCTCGATCACAATCTCAGCGTTAGCGGGATAAAGCATGTCAATTGTCTCTGCCTTAACTAACTCAAGAGGTTCTTTTAGCATGCCTCCACTCAATTCAAACTCTCCACCGATTTCAGGGAGCCTAGCTCCACCAGCTGAGAGGAGAAATGCCGGGTGGTGACCCACGACGATTGCAACTTCCATAGGCTTGTTTAGCTCCTTGTACTTTGCCATCACGTAACTTCCGTGAGCTGTTGGATTCATCATCAAACCTATGCGGTTTCCCTTGATCTGATTTCTGTAGAGCCCAACGTTGTACAATCCTGTTTCAGGATCTTTTAAAATCGTACCAGCTGAGCAGATGTACGGTCCGCCATCCATTTCATTGTGAGTTATATTTGGCAAGAGTGAAACTTGGGCCTTGTCCCCAGTCAAGACGACTTCTTTTACCTTTCCGGTGCTCATTACAACCGGTGGAATAGGGTGATCGGCCCTCCTTGCAAACTCTAGAACTGCTTCAGCCTTAGTCTTTGACTGCATTGCAAGAGCCAATCTTTCAAATGCGGAGTGCACGTTGGTGACTACAGGAATCTTTGTTCCCTTTACCTTGCTGAAGTAAAAGACAGGGTTCTGCTTTTGGTTTTCAAATTTCTCTACGTAGGCCGTAATTCCGAGCTTCGGATCGACTTCTTTCTCTACTGAAATGAAATCAGCAGGGTAGGTTTTGATAACTTCGCTCAGGAATGTTCTAAGGTCTTGTCCCATGACCTCGAGGGCGCTGGAAGAGGTATATGAGGTTCGTGGTTTAAGGATCGCCTACATGAATCTTCCAAGTGTCGATCGCAAGAACTTGACTCCGGCACTTTTTTCTGTGGCCAGGTTCAATACCCTGCGAAAACGCATTGCATCCATTATCGAACCGCTTGACTCGATTATCTTCTTGTTGAAAGCATCCTCTTGAGACAGCTTCCCCGAAATGATCTTGCGTAAACTTTCTCTGCTCGCCTTTATCGTGGCATCAGAATTTTCTGGCTTGCCATCTTCTATTGAAATTTTTCCACCATCGATTCTTGCATAGAAAGAAGTACCATCTTTCACTTCGACGAAGATGTTGCTTTGAATATCTTCAAGCATAGACTTCACCTCTGAATTTCTATTTGCAAAGAATGTGAATATCTTCATCGCAGTAACAATTCTATCCAATGGAATCGCCACTTTTTGACAGGGTTTTACTTTGGCTTCTTGGTTTCAGAAGCTGCTTTGATGGCTTCGATTATTTTTATGTAACCTGTGCATCTGCAGATTACACCACCTATTCCTTCACGAATATCATCATCTGTCGGATTCGGATTCTGTTCCAGCAACGCGGTGCCCGACATGATCATACCTGGAGTACAATATCCGCATTGGAAGGCAAAGTGATCTACGAATCCTTGCTGAACAGGGCTCAGCACTCCTTCTTTTTCAAGGCCTTCGATTGTTCTTATCCTCTTTCCAGCCGCCCTTATTGCTGGCATCATGCACGAATAGACTAGATCATTGTCGATAATGAGACTGCAACAACCACAGCCACCATAGTCGCACCCACGCTTTGTTCCTGTGAGCCCCAGTCTGTCTCTAAGCACTTCAGAAAGAAGCTCGTATCCTTTCTCAAGATCGACAAAGTAGTCCGAACCATTTACGTTCAATTTGATTCGTATGCGCCTTATCGTTTCTTGCGAGGACATCAAACTCGCTTCGCCATAGTGGTATTTGAGGATTCGCGACGCCAATGCAAAGGTATTTAGTTTCAACCCTTGTTTACCGATCGTGGTAATTTGGCGAAAATTGTTCGACAACGTTGAGGAGTTGGTTCGCGGAAGGAAGCTCTGTGTAGTCACCGTCGATATCCAAAATGATTACTACAGTAGCGAGAGCCCCGCGACACAAAATATTGATCACGAATTCAAACGTGGAGCCGCGCATGACCTTTCAAAGTTCTTGGAGGCCGCGAGGAGATCAGCCACTCCTATAATCCATGTGAAGACAGAAGAAGTTCTCAAAGCGTTGATGCCGAAACACTCCGTACCCGCTCAGAAGATCTAAATTCTCCATTGAAAATGATATATTGCTAGGAGAAAGCCAGGTCGCTAAAGATGCCTCTATTCAACCCATCCGAATGGATCTCACCAAAGACCGTCGACGAAGTAGTCGACATACTACAGAAGCGAAAAGCTAGGATAATCGCAGGCGGCACTGGTGTCTATGAGCTTGCAAAGCGAGGTATGTTACCAGATGCAGAAGTGCTTGTAGATCTTCAAGGTCTTAATTTGGAGTATGCCAAAGTCGACGGAACCACTTTGAAGGTTGGTGCAATGAGTAGGTTCACTTGGTTACTGAAACAGCAGATCTTCCAGCGACCTGAGCTTGGAGGGCTTTTGGACTCAATGAAGAATGTGAAACCAATACAGATACGAAATGTTGCAACAGCAGGTGGCGCGATTTCAATATCGTTGCCCTTTCTAGATTTCGGTCCATCCACTCTCGCGTTTGATGCGAGCGTGGTATTGGTTGGAGCTGGGGGAAAACAGCGAATTATTGGCGTGGAAAAGTTCTTTCTTGATTATCTTCTTCCTGACCTGAAAAAGGCCGAGATTCTCACAGAGATCCAAATTCCAATTGCGCCGCAAAGCGGTAGCGCTTTTGCCAAATTGGGAAGAACCTCAGGCGACTTTGCTCTGGTAAATGTGTGCGCAAGACTCTCATTCGACAAGAACGGTAAATGTACGGATTCGAGGATATCGCTAGGTGGTATCGCAAACACTGCTGTCAGATCGAAGAAGGGAGAAGGCATTTTGAAGGGTCAGAAACTTACGACTGAAGTTGTAGCAAAAACCGTTGAAGCTACCTCCTCAGAATTTGAGCCAACCTCATCGGTTCATGGCTCACCGTGGTACAAGAAGGAGATTACGAAGACTCTGACTCGCGACGTAATCCGTAAAGCGTCCGAGAGAGCCGGCTTCCCTGTCGATTCGAAGTAAACGGCTACTTGCACACTGGCAGGTTCAGCGGCACATTCGCAAGTAACTTTGGAGGATTTCCGACAAGCACGGTATCACCAAACATTATCCCCACATCATCTCGCCACTTTGGATCGTGTATGTCTATGTTGATGCCAAATGCCGTGTTTTCCTTTAGTCGATAATCATTGATTCCTTCGCCAGCCTCGTAAGGCCAGTCGTCGCTGTATACGTACGTGGGAAACTCAGGCGATGATAGCCCGTGTCCGTGGAATCCGAGCTCTATGTATGATAAACCTGCCTCGAGTACTGGCGCGCGCATAGCTTCTATGACTGTTCCAAGCGTCGTGCCCGGAGTCATATTGCTCATTAGTTTCTTGAGCGATTCAACCGCTATGCTGTGCAAGTTCGCGATCTTTTCATTGTAAGACCCGACAAGAGCTGTGAACTCTACGCCGACAAGATAACCGCCATAGTTTGAGTGAAATTCTGTGATTATAATATCTCTATTCCCAAGTGGTCGCATCGTCGGACCTAACGGAAGGCCCTTTCCGTGAAGCAAGTGATGCCATTCGTCATCAATGCTCCCGGAGGCAAGTTGATTGAAGAGATAACCCTCGCCACCCTCCGTCAACATCGTGTAAGCCATCTTTGCAAAAACTTCACTTTCCCTTACTCCAGGCTTGGATGTCTCAATCAGTGCATTGACCATCTTGTTCGCAATCTGTCCCGACCTTTCCATCATGCGCACTTCTGCAGGAGATTTGATCATCCTCAGTTCGTCCACTAGCTTTGTAGCCTCTAGAAACTTTGCCTGTGGTAAGAATTCTCTTAGGGCTTCTACATCGTAGTGCGGAACTATGTACGGCTGTTGCTCAATCATGCTAGCCATGTAGTGACTGACCAGGCCTATCTTGCTGTCTTTGTAGCCGCGCTGCTCCATCTCTTTGGCAATGGGTTTCATGCCCGCAACTGGTCGTATGTCTTTGGTCCAGTCTTGGTAGCTCAGGTGCGCAGGATATGGCTTATAGTAATTGGGATAATCTAACCAAGCAACTGAGTCACCATCAATTGGAAGTATGCCGATGCCGCCGGACATCGACTCAGGTACAACACCCAGAAGATATCGCATGTTCGCGCTCGCGGTGCCATAACAGCGGTCACTACCCCAGATGACTAGACAACCTATTCCCTCCCGCTCCATTGACTTGCGTACTTTCTCCCAACGTGCGTTTCTTTCTTCAAGTGGAAAGTTGGGAGTGTATTTCATCTGTTCCTTGGAAGGCGTCTTCAGCTTGGTTGACTGCATGGATCAGAAACCACTCTCAAATTCTATTAAGCATTCTCATGTTGAGATCCTGATATGCAACAGTTGAAATCGAGTTACTCCAACTGTATTTTTTCTAGTACTTTTTCGCCAGCCATACCGATTTGCTCTGGTTTCAGTTCCTCAAGAGGTACGTACTCAAGTGAATCCCACCATGCAGGTGTATTTCCCAATTTAAGATCCTCAAGATTGTAAAGAAAATCGACGTGCCAGTGGTGATAGCCCGGATAGTAACTGCTATCCTCATTGTATGAAACTACATGTGAGAGCTTGATGGATTTTGCATTCGCGTTCAGCATCTCTTTGACAAGCGTGTTTGCTCTCTCTTGAGGGTCTTGGCCAAAGTGAAGAAATCCGCACGGGATAAACCACTTGCCAACCCAGATGCTTGGTCTGTGTAGGTAAATTGCTTCTTTTTTCCAATAATCAGCCTGATCCTTCCCGTTAACCTTTCCGACAAGAATAGAGTTACCCTTTCGGGAGATGAGGTAGTCAATCAAACACGTTCCAGCGATAGGAATGTACTTTATACCATCTTGGTCGACACCAAATCTTGCCCATCTTTGGAATTCGTCAGAAGCCATTTTGTCTGTTCGCCATCCAGAATTGTACTAATACTTTTTGAAAGTCATTATGATGTCTTCTGCCCCAGTTTAGATGCCCACTTTTCTCTGTACGCATCCAGGACAGATTTCGAAAAGGCCGTAGATTTGGGGAATTCTTCCCTCCAAGTAATCGGCCTCGTAGCATCAAAGATGAGACTAGAAGCGGTGATGTCGCCGGCTTTCTTCTTTTCAGGAGGAATTCTAGGGTCAGTAGGAGAGCCCCATCTGTTTTTGACTAGGTACACCGATTCAGCCGCATCAACTCTCGAGGAAAGTGCCCAGAGCACGTCGCGTTGATTGCCTGGGTCAATATCTTCGTCCACTATCAAGACATATTTCGGCGGACGGGTTGCTATTCCTGCCATCACAAAATCCGCGACCCTCCTTGCGTGACCCGGGTATCTGGCCGTCATGGAAACAACCATGAATGGACCCATCCTTCCAACTTTTTTGACATCGTTCAGCCCTATTTTGCGGAGAGACTGCATCAAGATTGCTTCAGTGAAAGGTAGCATACCATCGTGCGACAATCCTCTGAAAGGAGGACGGCCGTCAATGATTGGGTTGTTGCGATGGTAGACAGCTTTGACTTTCATAACAGGTTGGGGCTTTGATTCCATTGAGTAGTACCCGCCAAATTCACCGAACGGGCCTTCCATGCGAGATTCAACAGATGGTGGAGGTACCTCGCCTTCGAGGATGATTTCAGAGTTGCTGGGCATTGGCAGTCCGGTGTGTTGCCCTATGATTACGTCAACCGGCTTTTTGAGAAACCAACCTGCATAGTCGAGTTCCGATTCTCCCCACGGAACGCCCAAGTGCGCTCCCTCCAAAACCCTGGGGTCATGACCAAGCGAAACCACGACTGGGCAATTCTTACCTTGTGACCAATATTTTTCAGCGATTATAGCTCCATGATGTCCGGGATTGACCGCGACCCCCATTGTATTCTTGTCAAATAACTGAAGTCTGTAAATTCCGACGTTCACCCATCCCTCGTCAGGGTCTCGCGTGAAAACGAGGCTACCCGTTCCTAGATATTTCCCTCCATCTAGCTCGTGCCATTTAGGAGCTGGAAACTTGAGCAGATTCACCCTGTCCCCTTCCTCTTTGTTTTCCATTACCGGACCAGAGCTGACTTCTCTTGGATGAATTGGTGTGTACGAATCGAGCATCTTCACCACATAGTCGACTTCATCCTTCATCTCAGTGTTCGGATCGATTCCCGCTCCAATCTTGCTCCGAGCTTTGGTGGTGATCAAATTCGTGAGAATGCGATAACCCCCAGCGTGGCCTTTGATTTGATCAAAAAGGACCGCAGGATGATTCTCTCCCATCTGTCCCGCGAGGACGGTTAGTGCGCCGATCTCTAGGTCTGGATCTGCATCGTTTATTCGCAGAAGCTCGTTTCTCTTTTCCAAGAGTTCAATAAAACCACGGAGGTCGTCATACATTCTTATCCGTGCGCGAATCATCCCAGCGCGCATATTAGACTAACTGATGAGTTCGACCGGCTGCACGGTCTTTCCGGTGCGTCTTGACAAAGGTCTGCCAGCGAGCTTCTGAACCACTGAAAGTAGCATCAGACATATTCCTACGATCGCGGTAAGTACGACTGATCCCGCCGCGAGAACACCAATGCCGCCATTGTGTCCCAGATATGCAGACAGAAGGAAGGCGGTGAATGTTGTCACAGTGGGTGTCACAAGAAGGATCACTGCGCCGAGTTCTCTAAGTGAGTCGACGAACACATAGACGAAACTATAGACGAGTGAGTTCCTTGTTAAAGGTCCGACGATGCGACCAAGCGTACTCAACATACCATGACCTGCAACTTGTGAAGCATCTTCTAGGTCATTCGAAAGCTGGATGATATTGCCAGAAATCAGTCTTGATGCGAAGGGGAGTCTAATGACCACCAAGGCGATCACTAACGGCCATATTGTATTGTAGAGAAGATGGAACCCAGGAGCCAAGAGGAACATCCAGTAAAGGGATAATCCATATACTATCGGTGGGAGAGCTAACGGCACGCTGGTGGCATATTCTGTTACGCGTGCGAATCTGGATTTAACTCTAAGAGCAGTGTAAGACATTATGAATGCTATTAGAGTACTAGCGAAGGCAGCTAACAACCCCATCTCTATCGTCTGCTTGATTGCTGAGTAAAAGAATGGAAACTGGGAGATCTGAACAAAGTATTTGGGGAAGGTGTATGCGTTGATGACCAGTCTCCCGTGGACATAGACAAGGTTTGCAACCGATGACAGAACGATTGCGAACAAGGGCAACAAGAATTCAAAGAGTAACACTGCGATGCAGAAAGTTAGGGCAACGAACTTCATTTTTCCGAGATTCACTGGTGTATGACCAGATGACTTTCCTGTCACGACGGTGTATTTGAAAGTCCTACGTGTACTCCAGAGATAAATTGCGAGACTCGCTATAAGTATCGCGACGTAAGGAATAGATATTATTGCCGCATTTCCGATCGAAGGTAAATTCACTCCCTCAACCCAAAAGTAAACCTGCGTCGAAAGAACGTTAATTTTTGCAGGTAAACCGATGATTAACGCGTAATCAAAGGCGCTCATCCCACCTATGAATGCGAGAATGAAGGCCGGTAAGAGTGCAGGAACGATCAGTGGTACAGTCACGCGTAAGAAAGTTGTGATATTTCCTCTTCCGGCAATTCTTGAAGCTTCTTCCAAAGAACTATCTATTGATTTGATTGCTGGAAGTATCACCAGGTAACTGAATGGTACAGCACCCAACCCAGTGAGTAGAATCATTCCCAGAAAACTGTAGATATCAAAGACAGGGGCGAACGAACCGAAGAGATCTTTGAGTACGGCGTTAATTATTCCACTTACCGGGTTGAAGAGTATAATATAGGCGTACGCCTTGACTATGAGAGGTAAGCTGAGACCTAGTATTGGAAGCAGTTCCAAAATTCTCTTTCCGGGTACATTTGACCGACCAACAATCCAAGCGTAGACGAGCGCCAGCAGGACTGCAACAGCTGCGGAAAGTAGTGCGTACTCAATCGTAGTTGTGAAAAGTCCGTCCGCATACTTCGATGTCACGAAAGAGAAAAACGTGAAAGTTGCTTTGCCCAAGATTGGGAAAAACGATATGCCGTATACTAGGTAGACTATCGGTAGAATCATGAGAACCCATAGTGCCAGAGCTAAGAGAATAAGCAGACGACGCTTGTACAATGCTCGGGCACTCTGCGCTTCAGGCTATTTATCCCATAGGGATAGAAAGACCCCGGGAAAAAGAGGGGCCTTTTCTTCTAACCTGATGTTCCGTTGAACAAATCTTGGAATATTGTACTCCAAGTGTTCACGTTAGCTAGGAAGCTTGGATCCCATGGATTCACCAAAGTGCTGTTAGGTGGTACCAAGTTCATTTGGTCGGATATGGTGCTAAGGTACGGAGCTCTTCCAGTTAGTCCCATAGCGTACTGTC
>DAHVAI010000247.1 GCA_027314685.1 Nitrososphaerota archaeon
CTATTACAGGTAACGACGTAATTTTCTTGCTAAATTAGATCTCACCATGAGGCCTTCATGATCTCACTCAGCCCATGAGATACCATCGAGCCAATCTCATCCTCAGACTCAAATTGGCAGCATGGAACCAGAAGAACAGGAATCCGAGCATGCTTGAAGAAAGGAGGAGGAATGCAGTCCAGCTCATGCTGGATGGAAGCATACGAAAGACAAATCTCAGCGAATCTCTCGGCGTGAGCTACACCTCGATAAAGAACTGGTGGAATGCATTCGAAGATAACGGGAACAGCTTCGAAGCTCTTTCCTCAAAGAAGCACACTGGAAGACGTTCGAGGATGAACAGACAACAGCTCCGGAGACTCGAGAGGATGCTTCTCAAAGGCCCAATGGAATTTGGATTCGAAACAGATCTGTGGACGACCGAGAGGGTAGCTTCGGTGATAGAACAGAAATTTGGTATCAAATATCATCCGGACCACGTGAGGAGGATCCTTCGCAACTCTTTGAAATTCTCCCCTCAGAAGCCTGAAGGAATCGCAAGAGAAAGGGACGAGAAAAAGAGGAGGAGCTGGGTCAAAAACGTGCTCCCTGAGATTAAAAAAAGCTAGCAGAAAACAACGGCACACTGATTGTTGAGGACGAGGCTGGTCTCTCGCTCATTCCACTCGTTGGAAGGACTTGGGCTCCAGTTGGAAAGACTCCCCAAATCAGGTACAATTTCAACTGGAAGAAATTATCTGCAATGGCAGGAATAACCATTGACGGAAAAATCTACTTTCGAGTGTACGAAGAGCGATCGATAAAGAAGGAGGAAGTAATCCAGTATCTGAACCAGCTGTTAAGGCAGATTCCAGGTTACATCGTAATCCTCTGGGACGGCGCGTCCTCCCATAGAGCGAAGGCTGTAGCCCGTTTCCTCGATGAGCGCAGGGATCGAATATCAGCTTACAGGATTCCTCCATACTCTCCTGATTTCAATCCAGTGGAGTGGCTCTGGGCTGAAATCAAATGGTCCAAGATGAAGGGGTACTGCCCGAAGAAACTGCACGAGCTCAGACAAAAGCTCTACAGCTGTGTCAGATATCTGAGAAAGAAAAAGGATCTGGTGAGTTCGTATTTTGCCGCAAGTAGCCTACCTCTCATCGAGGCAAGGTAACAATGACGTTACCTGTAAAGCAGAAATGTCCTTGCCTCGGAAAGTCAAGAACATTATCGCATGTTTTAGCCCTGCGTCCTTGTATATCTCGATCTGTTTGATGATGTCATCTGCAGTTCCGACGAACGACATCTGCAGGAGATCATCCACCGACACGTTTCTCTTCTTGCGATGCGCCTGCTCATCTGTACTCATTGCTCTTGAACCAAATCCTTGCGCGTGTGCCGCGATGGTTGGCGTCAAAACTTTTCTGGCTCCTTCGTTGGTCTTACCGATGCAAGCAAAGATTGTCTGAGCTATTTCAAACCCATCTGGATCTCGATTGTGCTTCTTCGCTTCTTCTCTTATTGTCTCGACGTTAACCTTCGTCTCGGATGGCTTTCTAAATGAAAGTATCACACCATTGCTGAATTTTATTACTCTTTCCAGACCTTTTGGCGCAACACCGCTCCCGATCAGGATCTTGAGTGATTTGGGTTTTGGATAAAGCTCAAGACCAGAAAACTGCAAGTATTTACCTTGAAAAGACGAGGGAGTGCTCGACCACCAGAGCTGTTCTATCGCCCTAATATACTCATTAAAAATGTAACCACGTTTTCGGAACGGGAAATTTATCCGGTCGTACCCCTTCCTGAAGAAACCGATAGCGCTCCCTATGCCAATGCCGAGCATCATTCTACCGTGAGACAGAAGGTCCAGTGCTGCTGCTTGCTTTGCAAATGTTATCGGATTGTAAATCGGAAGCTGTATCGCACAAGATCCTATGGTGATTGATCTGGTCACTGCCGCCAAAGCTGCCATTGTCGTGAACGGCTCTATGAAATCCGGGTCGCTGTCTGGTTCTATGTCCTCTGATGAACCACACGCTGTGTTGTACAAGTGGTTTTCCCGGGTATGTGTATGCGAAAAATCGCCGACCCACACAGAATCGTAACCGAGCGATTCAGCTTCTCTACCTGCAGCTAACACGTTCTCGATTCCTGCGAGAGCGCCGTGATCTGGCAGAGTGATTCCAAATTTCAAGAGAAGTTCACCTCTATGATGGAAAGTCTTGCAAATTCGAGGTCGAGAAATAAGAGTTGAAATACTATCTCAGTTGAAACCATGTTTTTGCGTTCAAATGAGAACGGCATTTATGAGTTCGGGACGTTCCTGCCTGCGCTAAAAAATTAATATCGGGTTAAATTCTTGATTGGTCTTCAGTTTTCTTTCGGCTGTCACCAATTGCGAGATCGTATATTTCCCTTCCATAAATAGACCTACCAGTGACAAGTTTCTGGATTTCTTGGCTTCCATGACCCAGCAAGTGAGCTCTCAGCCACCTGTATCTCCGTTCGTGCGGAAACGTATCAGTATAACCAGCAGCCCCGCTAACCTGGATGCAAACGTCGAGTAAATCCAGAGCCGTACGCGCGACATACCAACGTAGCATCGACGACTGTGTGGAAATGTCTACTCCTGCTGAAGCAAGTCTCAACACGTGGTATGCAAATACTCTGACCGAGTCCAGTTTCGTAAACGATTCAACGATTGGGAACATTACTCCCTCGTACGCGGCAATTGGCTTGCCCCACACCATCCGATGCTTCGTGTAGCTCACTGCAGATTCCAGCGAGTCAGACGCCGCTCCGATTATGGAGAATGGGATTAACACTCGCTCCAGCTCAAAGAATTTCATCTGCATTGCAAATCCCTGGTTTAACTCGCCAATCACGTGGTCTTCAGAAACTTCGACGTTCTTCAGCCTGATTCCACCAAGGTTTGCACTTGATTCCATGGTGTTGAGATTATACTTCTCAATGCCTGCAAGGTCCCTTTCCACGAAGAACATTGTTATTCCTCGGGCCCTTGACTCCTGCGTCCCGGTTCTCGCGAGTAGGAGCCAACCGTCATCGCGATCTATGCTGCTTATGGGGCCCTTTTCGCCGTTGATCACATACTTGTCTCCCTTTTTCGTAGCACTAGTCATTATAGTCGCAACATCTGACCCTGTCCTTGGCTCTGTTGACCCGATTCCTAAAAGCGCCTCTCCCCTTAGGATTTTCGGCATCCACTTTTTCACCAAGTTGGGATTGGCCGCTCTTGCGAATGTTGAATATCTCTGGTGAAGTAATCCCACGGCTCCGTATCCGAAGACCATTGCTCTTCCTAGTTCTTCGTTGCCAATGCCGTGGAATTCGAGGCTCGCGCCCGCTCCTCCCGCTTCGACCGGAAGGCAGGCTCCCAAGATCCCTCGCTTTGCTGACTCTACCCGAATCTGCTTGCATACCTCTTCATATTCTGTCCTTGCCTTTTTCTCCAGCGGATCTATGTAATCTCTGACAAAAGCTCTGACGCTTTCCCTGAATAACCGCTCCTCGTCGGATTGATCCACATTTGTCCAGAATTCTGCCATGATCACACCAACTGTTCTATGAACTTGACACGGCCTTGATTTCTTCTTGAGTAAAACCCAGTTCTTGCAACACTTTTTCAGTGTCCTGACCCAGATCTGGAGACCTGCTTGCAATCTTCTCAAAACCCTGAACATTGATCGGGCTTAGCACGTATGGTTCCCCACTCACAAGTTTCACTATATCGAGTCTTTTCACATCTTCGTCTTCGACTAGGTCTTTCATCGAGTTGATCGGGGCACACGGGATATCGTTTCGAACGAGAACCTCTAGCCACTCTTCTCTGCCTCTCTTCAGGAATACAGGCTGGAGGATTTCTTTGATCTTGTCATAATTTACGTAGCGATCCTTGTACTTGGCAAACCTCTCGTCCTGGAGGAGCTCCCTCATGTCAAGCACGCCGAGCAGATTATCCCAGAACTTTTCTT
>DAHVAI010000252.1 GCA_027314685.1 Nitrososphaerota archaeon
AATTGTTGGGGGATTTGTAATACTAATTTGGACAGCTCGGAGAGAAAATTTAGAGCTTGCCCCTGTGAGTCAAATCTCAAGTATTAATCTAACTAGGAAAGAGAGCACGTATCTGCTTGGATATGTCGCACTTGGATCGGCAACTGTTGCTGTCTTTTCTTACTGGCTCATGACTTACTATGACGTTCTTGATTTTCCAGCCCCGAGCAGCCACCCAGCAATAGTTGCAGGTTCAATCTACCTAGTTTCACTATCGTTAGCAGTAGCCAGCGGTCTGCCGTTCATTCTAATCAGGGCATTTCCCTCCATTCGAGTTGCTCTCGCAGACAAAGGTTCTCTAAGAGTAGCGATAATCTTGGCAATTGGGTATTTTTTCACTTATCTCATTCTCGTCAACCAATTTATCATTACATCGTTTAACACGCCTCCTGGTAATTACGTGCCTCCTCCTTTTGGAGTGTATCCATGGGCGTCGGCAATAACAGCTGGGCCAGCGCCAGGTTCGCAATTAGAAAGCGCAGTCTATGTGCCGCTCTTCACGATTCAACTCAATCAGTTCTTCAATATGATCATGATGCCTTTTGAGTTTGCCTTCGCGATAGCACTCTCGATTCTTGTAGCTTGCAGCATTGCCTTGGCTCTTCACTTGATATCACGAAGGTCAAGCAATTCCTGTTACACGGGAGCTACAGTGAGCGGGCTGGGAAGTTTCTTTGGTTTTACCGCTACGTGCCCCACATGTCTTGCGCCTACTCTTGTGTCAGTCCTGTCAGGAGGAGTTTCAGCGACGGCTCCTGTTTTTTACACGCATTTGACCGGAGTTTTACTTCCTCCTATTATCAGCATATTCGCGCTATTGGTGGGTTTGGCTATCTTGGATTATCAGGCAGGCAGGAGGCTTTATCCACTGAAGCGCCTAATGACTCTAGTTCCAAGAGGTTCTAGCAAAGGAAATGCTGATTACGTTGCTAACAGCAACTAGTTTGGTACAAAAAAGAGGGCTCAGTTGTTGAAGTCTAAGTACATCTACATTGGGATTGCAGTACTTATGATAGCGGCAGCCACATACCCACTAGTGGTGTCTGCGTTTGACGGCGCTCAGCGGAGTAGCAATCCATTCCTTTGTGCACCATTGATCCCATGCCAAAAGGAATCTCCTGGAACTATCGCATGCATTACGGCCTGCACAATCTTACTGCAGGATACAACGTTTGTCCCGGGTACTGTTAATGCGACTGCTGGGGCGACAATCACGTGGCATAACACTGATGGTTTCGCTCATACGGTAACATTCTTCAATACGACTCTTCCTTCTTCAGGGTTTATTTCCACCGGAGATTCATACAGCTTTACTATTCCCAAATCCCTAGCTCCGGGCGAGTACTATTATTATTGTGAGGTTCACCCGTTCATGATAGGGCTGTTGAATGTACTTCCGGCGAATACTACTTCCTAGAATAGAGTGGATGCACGATGGCTGCTTAGAGCAGCCTTTGATTCATAGTGCCTGAACCAGCTTTATACTTAAGTAGATCCACATTTTACTACCTGGGCAACATAATATCATGCTTGTCGCAAGGTTCCTGAAAACTGATAATCAGAAGTACCTTGCAATAGCCACGTGCTTCTTTGCAGCCTGTGTTATGTTATACCTTTGTGGCGCGCTATATATTCAGTTCATGTTGCTTCTAGGAGCGTTTGCGCTTTTTCCAGCATTACTCGTTCATGAAAGAAGTAATCTACTGAGGCGCGCAGAAAACGTGAACTTGACCGACGATGAAAATTGGTCAAAAACCAAGAAGGAACTTGACAAAGCTCGAGACAATATGGACAAAGCTAAGAGCGCTGAGCAAAGAAGGGCTTTTCAAAGGAGAGTTGTCTATTTTGAGAACGAGCTAAGGCGAATCGAGTGGAAAGTGAAGGAATCAGACATGAATCAGATGTACAATGCTGCAAGGGGAAATCTAAGAAAGCTTCCTGAACTGAAGGGAGCAACTTCAGAAGATAAGACGAGTAATGACGTCAAGAAATACACCTCTTCTCTTGTCAACATCATCAAGGAAGTCCGAAAGATAGTTGAGAAGGAACCTCCTGCGTCTCGTCAGCAAGCATTGGTGCCTATCGCAAACCTTGTTCGTGCTCAATATAACACGATAAAGAAAACGGAGGCTCGTGCTGGGAATATCCGAGGGGACTATTTCGCAGTATGGGCGACTCTTTCGTCATTCATCGAGGGTAATCGTATAGATTCTGAATTATCAAAGTATTCTTCCGATATATTCCGGAAGAAATTCCTGGCTTTTCAAGAGTCTCTTTCTTCCTTTCAATCTATTCCCAAACCCGAGATTAATGGCTTTGATACGATTGGTTCCTCAGAGGGTCTTGATGCTATTGCTAGGTCGCGTGAAGAGAATGACACGCTTAAGTGAGATGCATATGAACAGGGATTTCTCAAAGAAATGTCTTTACGATATCACTGCAATTTTTGCCTTGCAATCGATCGATCTATCTCACAATAAAGAATTGTGTCCCTTTCAAAATCGAAAAAATGTTTAATAATCGTCGCTTAACCTGTGGAGTGGAATATACTTGCAGAAGCGTTCTGTATTAATCGTCTGGACAATTATACTGATTCTGACAGTGCTGGTGCTGGAAATAGTTTACACACCATATGACTATGCTGGCTACATCCAAGCTAACAACGTAGGTGAAGGAGTTGCGCAAGACGTTAGGCCGCCTATTGAAGGTCAGTACCAAGTGGTCTACGTAACATGCGAGCAGTGGCAATTTCTCTTTTATCCGCACGTTACAGGGGCTCCCGATTCTGTTGCTGTGCGGGCTGGTATTCCTGTCCTGTTTATAGTACGGTCTTCAGACGTAACGCATGGATTCTACGTGAATACTGTTGGAGCATTTGTGAGCAAAGGGTTCCAATTCGGAGTTATGGCCGTTCCAGGGTACACTGACTATGTCGTTTGGAACTTCCAGCCTACTGCGGCAGCGTACATTGCTGGTCAGGTGACTTACAATGTTCAGTGCTCGGAATACTGCGGTGTCGCTGCACACGGTTTGGGTCATCCTTGGATGGACGCGCTGATTTTGGTTGTTCCCAACAATTCTACTGGAATAGCCACTCAAATGCAAGAGATGCAAGGTAACCCTCCGCCAATACTGCAGGGAACATTAAGTTAGGAGAGAATGAATTTGTCCACAGTATCAAATGAAACTAGCCCAACAGAAAGCGGACAGCACCAACCCACTTCAATACCTGGCCTCTTGTGGGATTTTATCTATAACAAAGATTACAAGCACTTTGCGCTAAAGCTCTTTTGCTTCGGCATAATGTGGCTCGTTGTTGCCGGGTCGTTTGGATTAGCGATCAGGACCCAGGCGGGTTTTTCCTACACTGGAACTTTGCTCCCGTTAGAGGCCCTTGGATACTCGACTATTACTTACTTCCAGTTCATAACGTATCATGCAGTTGTGATGTTCTTTGGAGCCATCTTCACCACGGGTTTCTCCATTGCCTACTATGCAGTTCCGAGAATCAGAGGAACAAACAAGCTTGCAACGCCTTGGCTTGCAAACCTTGGACACTGGATGGTTGTCTTTGGACTTTTGATGGTTATTGGTTCTAATTCGCAATACATGTTTACATTCCTTATTCCTCTGAAGAATCCAACCGCATTCTACATAGCAGAGGCAATCCAATTCGTCGGAGACGAATTTCTAATTATTGCGCTCATCGCAACAGCATATATTGACAAGACGGAAAATGAAAGGTTCACACTTCCAGTTGCATTCATTGTTATGGAATGCATTGGAATGGGCATCGGTATCATCACTGTAGAATCTGCGATCATATGGACAATATTGTCTCCGCTTGGAGGGCTGAACTTGCACATATTCAACATCCCTAACGTGGAAGTCTTCAGAGCTGCCTTCTGGTTTGAAAGTCACCCTCTAGTGTATTTCGGCGCGTTCCTAGCTTCAGGATTGAGTGTGTGGTTTGTGAGCATGTATGCTAGACGCCCTATATACAGCGAAAGAATGATGCGCTACATAATCGCAACCCTTCTGATTCTTTCAATGTCGGTTTATGTCCACCACATGACTATGGATCCGATACCGATGTGGATACGAGACATATTTGCGCAAGTGGCCACTGAAATTATCGCGGTTCCGTTTGTTTTAATGTGGACGATCATGCTGATCACACTAAAGTAATCAAAACCTCGCTGGGATGCGTCGTTGCTATTTGCGGTAGCTGCGATTGCAGGAAACATTGTTGGAGGTGCAACTTCAGAACCTCTACAACCAGTGCCTGCTGCTGACTTTACGATACACAATACAATGTGGATTCCTGGTCACATCCATTTCATGATGGCCACTTTCACGTTTGGCCTCTTTTTCTCTTTGCTGTATTGGTTCATGCCTGAGTTCTTGGGCCGGAAGCTTTATTCCGAGGGACTGGCAAAATTCCACTTTATTGGTTGGACTGTAGGAATGGGTGCCTTGGAGGCTGCCTTCAAGTATCAAGGCCTCATAGGACTAGTTAGACGTGAGATTGCTTGGCTGCAAGTTTACGAGCCTTGGTTCCAGATGGCGATGATAGGCGCTTGGCTTGCAGGATTGTCTGTTCTTGCCTTCGTAACAAACATTGTCATGACTTGGCGTTTCGGTGAGCCTATGCCTAATCGCGTACCAAAGTGGGTTACTATAGGACTGGCCCTGGAAACGCAGGCGAGAATAAACGAAGGTACTTACAACCCTAACCACATATTCTCGAGGATACCCTATCCTGTGGGTTTGCAAGCTCTGCCTGAGTCAATACCTGATCCTGCAAAAGCACTAAATCCGGCAAGGATACAGGAGAGCTTTTTCGGAAAGCTAATTAGGCAATTCAAAGGATCCGGCAGTACGCAAGGTACACTAGAAACAAAGGGAAGGGAGTAGGAAATATGAAGACACGAAGACTGATCGGGTTTCTCATAATGATTCCTTGCTTTGTCTTTTGGCTTTATGCTGTAGGCGGTGCCAGTCACGCAGGATTCTTCGCGGATGCTTATGACTACCAGGTCATTATCATGGGCGGGGCACTTTCTACAATTGCAGCCTTGCTTCTGAACATAGAGGCACTGGACATTTAGGGTGAATGGTATGAAATCAGGTGGAATCAAAGAATACATTTTCATCATCGCTGGAGTGATATATGTCCTCGCCATGTTCCCTCTATTTTTCATTTTTCAAGCAAATCCGGGGGACATGTACAGTGCTTATCCACAAGACATGCTATTGATCTCGGAGGGTGGTGCATTGTTAATAATGGTACAATTTCTTATAGGGGCGCTTATCATGCCCGGAAAGAAAAAGCAATAGCACATTCCAACTTTTCACTGGCAAAATGCTTTAGTCTGCTTTGAAATGTCAGTAGACGAAAGCAAGAGATTCTTTATGCGCAAGATTCTTGAAATCGTATTAATACTATCACTGTTCTCGTTATGTCTGATCTTTCCTTTCTTCACAATGGGTAACTTTCACAGTTCTGCTTCAGTTCCTCCATTCGCCAAAGAGGGAGCGTATGCCTTGTATTCTGGAAATGGCGGGTTTGTGGCTTTTTTGAGTGGCGCGTCAGCCAATATTTCTTACTATGTGTACAACGTGTACCCTAATGGAACCATGAGAGTATTTGTAAACGTTAGCCTGTCGCTCGGAACTGAGGTCGCCAACGGTTCGACTACCGTGGCAGAGAACATCACGGACTCAGCCTATTATCCGAGCATTATGCCTGCGATTTCTCCTGCTAATCTTACCGGGGAACCCATAGTATTCCAGAATATCACTTGTACTTTCGTCCAGAACTCAAAGCTGACAGTTCCGGCGGGCAATTTCAATGCTACGGAATACCAAGGTGAGAATGCAAATGGCACTACTGTTCATTATTGGTTTGATCGTGCAACAGGATTATCACTTGAAATGGTTCAACCTGCATCATACTTTCAGTTAATACAATCGAACATTGCGATACCGCTGAGTACGCAAACCGCTATTCAATCAGAAATACCATTTTTAGTGGTTTTTTTTGTGGGATGGGCTGGGGCTGGTCTTTTCTTCTATGCGCTGGTTCGACATTACACTAGAAAGGCAAAGAAAACTGGCGGGACAAAGCAAGAGATTCCTGTCAATAAATAGCGAACGTTTCTTCGGCGTAAGCGCCGACAGGCGAGAAGAGGATTACTTTTTCTCAGTGAGTGTGAACTCGCGCTGATCAGGCACTTCTTGAAGGGAATCTATGTCGTACTGAGGATCTGGTTCTGCCAGCAAAATGAAGCCTGCCATCGCCAATCCAAGAGCTGTGAAAAGTCCGAAAACAAAATACCAGAGTCCAAATTCATTGAATGTTGGTGCGGCTAGTGCTAATGCAGCGGATATTGCTAATAGAGGCATAACTTAGCCGATGCATCTGCTGGACAGATATTTAAACTTGAAAGAAAATAACCATGAAACATGGCTTCAAACAAAGTCCACGCTCCTCAGAAGAAGAGTGGATTCGGGGGGTTTTTTGGACTGATATTGGAGCTTTGCATCGGCGGGGGTGCTTTAATGTGGATTGCATATGCGTACCTTCCTCATCAGTATTACCTGGCGATTAGTTTTGGCACAGTTGTTCTGATAGGCATTGTGGCATACTTCATTCTCAATGAGCGACTAGAGATTTGAGTGAGGTTGCTGGCAACTTTAGGAGGTCTCCTCCCCGCTAAATCATTCATACCTTCTCTACTTTAGACAGTCAATTTGCCAAATGATTGAAAATTTAAATATCGTCAATAAGGTCTACGATTGACTCTAATGCGTCTAACAAGCAAGTACTTCTACGTATGCACAATTTTCGTGTTTATTCTCGCCTTGATATTTTTCACAACGTCATTTCTGATCAATGTGGCTTCAACTGAAGCTAACACATTTTATCTAAAAGATGTTAATGCTGCGCCTAACTTTGCCAATCCTGGAAGCGAATCATTTTGGAGTTCGGTGCCAACGATATCTGTTCCTTTGATTCCGTCATCGAATTATCCGCCATCCGGAGCTACTCAACAAGTTAAAGCGCAAATGGCGTGGACCTCCTCGACAAATCCCCCTGAACTTTTGGTAAAGTTGCAGTTTGCAAATTATGGGAATAGCGCTAGCTATGCTTCGCCTGCAAACGTATACGTCAACAATTCATTAGGCGTACCTGGCTCCTCGCCAATACCAATGTACCAGAATTTGAGTTGTACAAACCAATTTTCGTCATGCTTTGGAAGCACATATCCTCAGGATACTGGTCTTCTACCTTTGGCAACCGGTTCGACCTATGTTTATCCAGAACAAGCGGCAATCATTTTTGGGATGACTCCTGGTGCAAATACTGATGCATTTTACAATGTCTCTTACAAACCGAAGATGGTGATGGGTACCGCAGGCGCCTTAGACACTGGTTCCGGCGGTCAAGCGGAGATGTGGTTATGGTCTAGCAACCCGACCGACAACTCGCCAAATGATGCCGGATATCCTGGCATGTACTTCCCCAATGGGACTGTAGCTAGTACTGCGGACTTTGGACAGCCAGCAAACATGTCGTATGCTATCGATGGCTACATGAACGCTTCAGCGTTCTATCAATTGGGTGGTTTGCCATATTCAAATCAGTTCCTTTACATCAACAACCCCGGACTTGAAACAAATGACCTGTCAGGCATTGGGCATGTTTCATATTACATGAACCCATACGAAGTGCAAGCAAAAGGCGTTTACAATCCGAGCACAAACACTTGGACTGTGGAATACGCAAGAGCTCTTTCAACGCCTTCGAACAATGGTGAGAACAACTATCAGTTGCAGATGAATCCGAACAATCCGTCCAACTACTATGTCGCCTTTGAGATCAACCAAGGACAAGCAAGTGAATCCTATCTGATGTACTATGGCAGTGTTTCATTCTGGTGGAGATTCAACTTCCAACACACACCAGGCTATGTTGGTTACAACCAACAATACGGCTCAAACGCAGTGTATGCACTCAGTGGAATCCTTGCCGCGATTTCCCTCGGTACGCTGTATGAAAGAAGTAGAAAAGGAAGCCCTCTTCCATACGGAAGAATGCTGTTGGGCTAAGAAAAATTCCATCTGGCCGTGTGCTATCTGCACACGAGCCTAGTCGTGCTCTTACCTTTGGAGAAAGAACGACTGTGAGAAGTAACTTTCAAATCAGGCGATAACAGCGTCCTGGTCGTGGGCCTTATCAAAGTTCGCTATCTGGTTTGAAGAGTTGTTGTCATGAAAAGACTGGAGACTATAGCTATGGGAATAATAGTGGTTCTTGTGATCATTGTCAGTACTATTGCTGTCTTTGATCTTCTTGCGCCGCCAAAAGTTAACCAACGTAGCACGAGCCTTCCATTCATAGTACAACCTGTTGTCGACGTTATCGTGCCATCTCTATACACTAATCAAGGATCTAGCAACGACAACAAGCCACTTAACGTGACTGATGGGCAGGTTCTAACGCTGGCTGTGAATGTCTATTCTACAGTAAGTTTGAACTTCACAATGGAATATCGCGTCCTCTCTTACAGCGGTGAGACTCCAAACAGCTCCTCAGCGAACGTTAGCGGCTCGCTTGCGAGTGCTACGTTTAATCCAGATACACTAAGCATTCAGGGTGATGGCAACGGAGCCACCAGCCTTACCCTTGTTTTCTCGGCAACTGCTGTCTCTGGCGAGTACAATACCGTAGTCTCTGCGGTGAATCTCGATAATTCATCTCAGGAGTGGGGTGACATTATACAAGTGAACGTCTCAGGATAGAGAAAAGTAACAAGAACGTATCCAAGCTAAGTGTTCTGAAACGGTTTAATTCTCTTTGCCACTTGATTATAACGTGTGGTCCATTTGATTAGAGTGAGTGCAGGCGACAATCCGCCTAAATCAATTAACATAGTAATAGAAATTCCCGAAGGTAGCAGTGTAAAATACGAAACGGATCTGGAAAGTGGTACTATCTTCGTAGACCGCTTTTTACATACGGCAACCTACTACCCGTTTAATTACGGATTCATCCCAAAGACAATGGGAACAGACGGAGATCCGATTGACGCTCTAGTGTTATGTCAAGATTCAGTATATCCTATGTCAGTGATCCGTTCAAGGCCCATCGGGGTTCTCTTGATGGAGGATGAAAACGGCGACGATCCAAAAATTATAGCTGTCCCAAATCGCTCAGTCGACCCGTTTTACGCTGATGTCAAATCGGCGCAGCACTTGCCAGAATACACGAAAAATCAGATAGAGCACTTTTTTGAGCATTACAAAGAGACGGAGCCGAACAAATTCGTGAAAATCAAGGGTTGGGGGAGTGTTGACTTGGCTCATAGACTAATAACGAAAGCGATGAAATTGAACAATCCTTCGAAGATGAAGAAGATTTCAAGCAAGTTAGGGAACGCCAACGTGTGACACCTTTACAAGAATCTGAAGTGTTCTTCGCAAAAAATCTTAAACTTTAAATGCGTTCAATCATAACGCAACATCGTTCCAAATTGGGTCAGCGTGCTCTCGGGTGGGTGTGTATGATCACCGGAATAGTCGTTCTGGCACTCATTCTCTGGGTGTTGTTTGCTCCGCCGCCAGAGCTGTACTTGCCTACACTAATCATCGGCGTCGGTTCCATAGTCGCTGTACTCTACGTTGTTATAGGCCTTTCAAGACCAAATTAGACAGCGACTTCTTTCTGTGAGAAATCTCACCGAAGTATTTTTTGCAAGTTTTTGTCAGTAACGCAGTTATAGCGATTCTGGGACATCATTTCCGTTTTATGCCGGGGACGATCGGAGATCAGTCGAAACTAGCTCGCGAGAGGCAAACCTGGATTCTTGCTACTGTATTCGCTGGCATGGGCATCGGATTTGTGATCTTCTGGGTTACCTTGGTCATATTGAATGCAAGCATACTCTGCGCAGTGATATCAGCTGTAGTGTGGCCGTTGTCGCGGGGCAAGGGTGGATCGGATTTTGCAGCGAAAGCAACTGTTGTCTTCTTTGTAGCAACGATAGTCGGAATACTTGTAGGACTGGGCTCAAGCATCGGATCTGGTCTGCCAGTTGGTTAGCAAAAGATGACGTGATTTCCTTGAAGGTTGACGCGCTAGGCGAAAGCGAAAACAAACCACTCGAGAATTGGAAGTCAGCGACAGCCATCGCCAGCTTCGGACTTGTGGCAAGCTTTCTCATAGGGTATTTTTCATATTTTCAAGCAGTGTCATCGCCGTTCAATGGTTCACTAGCTTTCGCATCGCTGCTTTTCTGGTCCGTAGTCTTAGGAATCTGTTTTTTCTTCCCTTTGAGAAGAGCATTTCGCGCATTTCTGGGTTACATCAAGACTCTTCGTGGAATCGCAGTTTATGTGGTGTACACAAGTTTGCATCTCTTGGTCTACGGAATAATCCTCGAAACAATTGTTGCTTTTTTGTATCCGTATTTTTGGGACGTTCACGTCCAAAGCGGAATCGTTCTATCTTCTCAGCCTTTGTATCCGCTCACTGGACTAACGCTCCTCGGCAATTTTTTCTTCAATCCCAATATAGCAGCATTGGTTCCTCCAATCTTCGACGTTTCTCTCTCGCTCTACAGCATTGCATTAGCCGTGATCATAGGTATACTGGTTCAAGTAAACATCATGAGGACTATAGAATTACGCAACACGTGTTCGCTGGCAAGAAAATCGACAACGTTCATTGCGTTACCAGTGATCGGAGTTGTAGGTGGCGCGTCATGTTGCCTTTCACTACCTCTATTCGTGACGCTATTGGCA
>DAHVAI010000255.1 GCA_027314685.1 Nitrososphaerota archaeon
GAACAGGCACTTTTTGCCGCGCATGGATGCTGCGAAGTGAATGAATGTATCCTTCGAAAGGACTCCAAGTTCTTTCTCCGGAAATAACTGCGATCCCTGCAGCGTATGCCGCAACGAATTCAGACCAGCTCGCATGAGATACAACCATGATGCAAATGGAGAAAGCGAACGCTCGGATTGGCCCTAAAAAATTGGCAATGTGCTTGCGATTCAAGCGAGAAATTGCCCTCAGACCGTGAGATCTTGAGATAACGTTTCTACGAATGAGTTCACATTAGTTGAGTATTAGCTTGATCAATTAGACAGAATCTCATGCAATCGGTGCTCCGTTCGCCGCCCTCTGCGGCTGACTCCGGTTGTTTCATTCAGGAGCCCGGACGGTTTGGGGTGTACTTGCCCGTGATAATGCCGATGGTTCTCCAGATCCCGAATATTATGAGGAATATGCCGCCTCCGAACGATACTACTGTTACGAGCGGGTTTGCATAAGTCATTATCTGGAGCGCTATGTAGATGAAGGTGACGCCGCCTCCGATGCCGCCAACGAGCACCACTGCAATTGCATTGAGTTTTTCGGAGCGGGTTACAGTTCGAATGGCAATGGATTGTTTTCTGGGCTGTTCGGGAGTCGGCTCGGCGTATTTTGGCACATGATACTTTGGCTTCGGATCTGTCGCTTTGTCGATAGATCCTTTGAAGCTCCAATATAGAATCCCAAGTGCAATCGGGACGAGCGCAACGGAAGTATCAGTAAGGAACTGTTTCAGGTTTATCGCTCCCAGGCTGGCTAACGCCCCAACAATTGCAAATATCACAATTGCTGCCGGGACTCCAATGTATGCTCTTTGCACGAAAGCTGATCAAACAAGTCGTTATTTAACGCTCTTCCGCTCAGCGACGCTTCGCTGGCGCAAGTCATTTCTTTGCAAATTCGTAAATAGCGTTGAGCACAAGCTGAACAATAATGTCATTCGACCTGTTCCCAAAGTCCAAGAAACAGAAGAATCGGGACGTGGTGGAGCATAGAAAAGCCAAGGGCGATGTCAGCGAGGACATCGTTGAATTTCGCGAACAAGCTAGAGGAAGCTCCGTAAGGCGGCAGAACCAGAGAATTGGCGGATACGACTTGGGCGTTCGAAGGCCCGGAGCCCTTCTTCAGCCTAGTGGCAAGGAACTCCACATCGAAGTAAAGTCAAATCCAAAGAACAGGGAAACAAGGAACCAACTCAGGCAGAAGGCTACGGACCCGCAATATCGAAGGGAGACCGTTGGTATCGACAGTATGCCCGGTGCCAATGCCTACATCGAAGCCAGAAAATGGGCGAATAGATACAAGAAACCAAGAAACTAGAATTGGGTTATTCTTCCTACACGCTACGATTTCCTTTTGGTTTTCTTTGCTGATTAAATGCGCGACGTGTGATTTAGACCTGTATCTATATGCTAAAAGAGACGCAAAGGAGATTTTACAATGTTAGATTGTAAAATACATGGATTAATCGAGGGGTAAAGGCGTACCGATTCTCACAGCGTTTGCTCCAAATCTTTGTAACAAATCTTCAATGTATGGAGAATCCAGTCGCCACAACCTCGCCCATCTCTTATTTTTGAATTTTTGTACTTTAATAGACTCTACGGCCTGCAGGTCAAAAAGTACTCTAAATAGATCGTCTCCTTGCTTGTTGTCGCTGAAATTATCGAGAGGAAAGAATCGTAAGGAAGGGTTGGCTAATTTGGCGTATTTTATGGCGTCGCTTAGATTTTTCACCTTGTGGCCAATTTCGTAAATTACATGTTTCTTCTCAGCATCGTTTCTAAGTTCTTCTTCAGTTATCTTAAAACCATAGCATAACGTAAAATAACATGTTTTTTCGTTTGAAATATCGCATGCTGGAGTAATCATTATGGCATACTGTTTCGCCTTATCCTGGTACCTGGTTCTGAAAATATCACCGGTCCATTGCTGTTCTCCCTCATCAGGTTGATAAAAGGCCCTGAGATGCATAATACGAGAGTGCAAGTTCTTACTGCCACCAACGATGGGTTGATCGATGAGTGTCTGAAGAGCTTGTTTCAACATAGGATAGCTACGAGTCTTCATAACATGTCTACTTTGTAAACGGTTCATGGTCATAGAAAGTTCTCTCGCCAGAGACTCCGATCCAGAGCCGACCTTGATGGATCTCAACAATGTCCTAAGTGATGGATCGAATTTTTCTTGAGCTATCTCTGTCAAGGAGAGGTCTTTGCTATACTCCAAAGTACGTTCTGCGAGCAAAATTGATGATAATATTGGCTTATTTTCGAGCGCATTGCTTATTTCACGAATGATAGCGTCGGCTGTTTCGCTTAATTTTTTATCTTTGAATGTCCGTCTAATTATGAAACCTGGAATTTCGTTTCCGCGATTTGCATCAGGGTAAGCAGCTTTCAATCTGTCCACGGAATCAATTGTTGAATTAACAGATAGTATCAACACTGCATAAGGACCGGGAACCTTACCAAGTATTTCTGCCGTATCCTCATAAAAGTCATATCCAGGTCCAGATCCAGTTAGATCCAAATCAAGTATGACGATGCGTACACTACTTGCAGAGTGTGGTGGGTTTCCCTTCCCATTCCAAAAGAGTACGGGGATGCCAACTCTCGTTAGTCTAGACGCTAATTTTTCAATTGATTTGAACTGATTATCAATGAGCATAACTTTGCCAGAAAGATCCCATTTCAATGTGATTTCGAGCTCTTTTTCTTTGGTTCCTCGAATTTTACACCGATGTTGGCC
>DAHVAI010000257.1 GCA_027314685.1 Nitrososphaerota archaeon
ACACATTGAGTCGTTTCACGGCACACTGAAGACAGAGTACATCTGGCCGATGGAGTTCAGCAGCTTTGAAGAAGCTGCCGAATGCATAGAGAAGGCATTCCACGACTACAATAACGTCAGACTACACTCAGCGCTCGGGTACATGGCACCGAACGAGTTCTGCAGAAAATGGATGAGAGAACATGGTAAGGAGGTGGAACCATCAATTCTTTATCCGGCAAAGTGATTCAAAAGATCAGGGTCCATTCCAGATCACCTACAATGGGGGTGGCCGAAAACAGGAACCGGAACATTCTCCAGCTCTCAGGAAGCAGTATCAGATTCTTCAGTCAGCCACAATATGGACCCAATCGCCTTCCTTTCTTCAATGCGCATTGACATAGGCATAAATTCGGTAAAGTAACTCCACCTGATATAGCTAAGAAAGCCTTATTTGTGAAGTGACCCTTTCCGTTTATCTAGCACTATGGTGAGTGGGAGCGTGTGTTTGCATTGGAGGGACTAGAGTGATGAGAAGTGACTATCCGGATTATCCGCCAGATTGTCCCCCCTTTCCGCATGTATGCCCAAACGGGGTTTACTATCGGATACTGAAAACTGAGAATGGACCAAATGAGAGTGATTTCAAATCAGATCACGAGAGAAATCATATGCCAAGAGGCGCCGATGAATGTGAAAGTCGCGCAATTTCGATATGGAATAACAGAGAGTCTATTCGAGCCTTGAAAGTGAATTGGAGAAATGCAACAAAACGAGGGATAGTTGAAGTAGTAGTCAATGGCAATGTTGGTGTCATACATCCCTGTGAGCATAGGCTACCAGGTCATTGCATTTGGTGGATTTCTGCAAGAGTTTCTCCTATGAACATGTGTAGGGATATGGTTGGGTGAACACGTTGCCGGATGTTGACGTTCTCCCAGGAAAAGAGGTCGATGTGAAATCGCTTCGGAATCTCGAATTGGCTGAAGTCTTAGTAAGCATTGACTTCCCGCTCCTATTGCTTGCAAATGGACCTCCAATCACTCGCCGTTCCCGTCGAAATGAGAAAACCGAAGAGTCCCCACCGGAGCCTACACGATGGTTGCTCAACTGGTGCGACAGTTTGCCCTCGAACACCAGAGAGGAGCAGGGAGTTGAATCGATTTATCTGGCATTTCGGGTTTCCGATCAAAGATTGCCCCAGTTTCTGGGAAGCCACATCTCCTTAAGGGAGGCGATATTGCATTGTGAATACGAGATGTACGTATATACGGCACAAGATCCGCTCAAACCAATTGAAGTGAAAGCTGTAGACCCGACTGAGCTGCCCGCTAGCTTCGTTCCACTAAGGAATTTCGCTCTAAATGGCAAGGAAGTGTTTAGCCTCGAACAGAAGAAAATGATACCGCCATTGAATATCGCTTTCCATATGATACCCAAGATCGGGACTGGTGAGAATATGCCATGGATAACGTCTGGTCCATTTCAAACACATTTCCAACACTACCTAAGCTGGGGCGCCCATTTCATGAAGCAAAAGGGGAAGGTCAAAGCGTCACCTCTCGACGTTGATGATTGGACGATTCTAGGTACGAGAGCTGAGGCGACCGGCTCCTATCGGATCTTCTGCGATGTGAATACCGAGAGTCTGAAAGACTCAAGGATTCTGTCCAAAGCATGCGAGTTCTTGAAGCAGATCACAGAAATATCTACCGGGGACAATGAGAAAACGATTGCCGAAATTGCCCAAAGTGTCGGAACCAGAGCAATGGACGACCTATACGCTCTGCTTGCGTTTGTCTCCAAACAAGGAATAGCTGTAACGGTGGACTGGGGATCCGTTGACCGGAAATCTGAACTAATGCTTAATAAGCGAGTGGCTGATCAAGCAATCAAGTTGTTGCGCACACTGAGAGAAAAAGATCCTGGAAGGGCGACACTAGTTGTCACTTTGACAGAATCGGAGATGAAATACATACTGAAACCGGTTACAGGGTCTGGGGGCTGGCAATCATCTCTGAGAGCAATCCAACGCAAGATAGTTAATAACACGCTTTCTTTAACGGCCGATGAAGTGGACAAGATAGTGAAACAAGCGCAATCGTATGGGCAAGGGGGGTTTCAGGATCGACTTAACATGGTAATTGCGGCCATAAGTCGGTGGGAGACATCGTTCTCAGGCATGAAGTAGGGAGTAGAAGATATGATCAGAATCGTGCTATCGCCTGAACAGGTGGAATTATTGATTCGACCGGTCGTAGGCAAGGGAGGAATGCAATCACTCCTGCGTGACCTGCAGAAGAGGATTGGCAAGGAGGGGGCACTTTTGCTTAATAAAAAAGACGTCATTAGAATTAGAAGCTATGTAGATAGATATGGCCAAGGGGGTTTTCAGGACCGGCTGAAGCCAATTATTGAGCTTGCAGACAAGGCGGGAGAACTTGACCATCAATCAACGCTTGATGAAGATTGATGGCTTTCCAGCAATTCATTCAACAACTTCACACTCGTCGAGAAATATTCGGGATCAATTTCAAATCCAACACAATCCGCTCCCAAGCGTGCGCAAGCTATCGCGGTACTGCCTATGCCCATAAATGGGTCTAGAGCCAGTATAGGCTTTTTGGAAGTGCCATGTAGCTTGATACACATTTCTGCAAGCTCAGGTGGAAAACTCGCCGGATGCGGCCGTTCCATTTCTCTTGACTTTATTGTGGAATAAGGCACATACCAGCAATTTCCCCTGCATCTCACTCCAGAAGATCCCTCCTTCCAACGCTTGATGTTGCCTGTGTCCTTATAGGGAGCGCCAACTGCTAGTCTATCAATAGCAACCTTCCCTGACTTGGTCAAATGGAACACAAACTCATGGGTATCATTCACAAATCTGTTACTGTTAATAGGTTTGTAATGACCAACGTTCATTGATTGCTTATGACCATAACTCTCGTTTTGCACATAGATAGACTTAATCCAATGGATCACATTCTGCAGCGTGAACAAATTCCTAACAGAAAAAACAACCTCAAAGGGCCCCCATGGATTCGTAGGTGAGGAGCCTATATTCAGAAAGAAAGAACCATTATCTGAGAGCTTGTCATAGAGTTTAGTAAATATTGAGCTCAGCCAAGACAGATAATCGACGCGTGGAATAGAATCGTCATAGGCGCCGTAGTCTATACCGAGATTGTAGGGAGGAGAAGTTACTATGATGTCAACAGAGCCGTCTTCGATCGTGTCAAGTCCCTTCAAGCAGTCAAGATTATTCAAAGAGATTTTCGACCCGCTTGAACAAGTCAAGACGAACTGCAGGTCAGACGGTGCTGCAGATTCAGGACGGCGCCCAGCCTCGATGGATGAAGCAGTCATTTGATCGCCTTCTTCTTACGCAAGCCTTCGTCGCCAAGCCTGTGCTGCAACCAATCGATGACGATCGTCCTAATGACTTCCGGTCTTGAATTGCCGTAAAATGGTATGTAATCATCGATTAGTTTCAGATGGACAGAATCTAGCCTAACTGTCAACTGATCCTTCCGTGACATAATCTAATCAGAGTATAATAAGCCTCTATTTAGGATTACCTTCGTAATGCCAATAGCCGATAATCGGTAAATATCAAGTAAAATCAATATCGGATTTTGAAGCAAATGGTTCTTCAATTCAAGTAATAGCCGATCTCCATAGGTCACGTTTGCCAGCAGCACCAAAGCAGCAATTCTTGCCGCTCGTTACATCTGCATTCATCACTCAAACAAATCCTTCCGGGATGGCCACGACTCCCTAACGATTCGTGCCTTATTTTCCGGAAGAGAATTCCGAGACAGCAGCATTCATGCGACGATGAAAGGTCCAAGACGAAGATTACGTGTCCACTATGATATTCGATTCAAAGCGCCCAATATTTCCTCTGAATATAGTTTCAACTTGTCAAGCTCCTTTTGGTTGATTTTACGGGAATGGGCAATAGCATTCCGAATCGGATCTAGTTCCATAAATTTAGAAATGACGTATTCCTTCCTCTCGAATATCTTCTCAAAGACTTCACCCCAATTGTCTTTCCTTACAATTATTTTTTCATAATCCCGAAAGTCTACATAATGCAACGGATGAAGGTCGCTTCCGCTGCTCCAAGGCCATGACAGTTCATTTTTCTGCTTCCTGTCTTCCGCATTTTTTCTTACATCTGATGGGACTCTTTCGGTCCACCAATCAGGAGAAATTTTCGCCAAACAATTCTCAATCGCCACACGTAAGTGGGACTCAAGGCCAAACAAAACCCCATATGCATCATTGAACCTGTGCCTTTGCGCCTCAGCCAGATAGCCTTCTATATCTTTATTATAAATCAAGCAAAGTGATAACACCTGATTGAGAGACGAAACTATGCTTGATATCTTTGAAATAGATTTCTGGAGAGATTTTGCTTTTGCAAACCTACGGAGGAGTTCCTGACTATTACCTTGAGTTCGGAGAGATGGCTTGATGACAGAAATCTGGGAGACGAATCCAATTATCTTGTCAGCGAATGCATCTATTGTGAATGAAAATTGATTCTCTTCCTCAACGGAGCGTGTCTTCTTGTTTTGCCTCAGATAATTTCTAGTGCCAATCTTCGTGTACTTCCGAGCCAGTGTTCCTGGCAAACCAAAAGATCTTGCAACTTCACCCGCTGTATCTCCTAATATACTTGGAATCAGGCTCTGACGGGCTGAATCCACAACCTCGCCAACAAGTGTTGTTTTCGGGTATTTTAGTTCTTTCAACTTCTGTTGGATCGACATCGCTTCTTGGAGGAAATTCCGCAATTGAATTTTGATTTGCTCCGAGTTTGCGGTTGTTTCGGGCATCAGGCTCAA
>DAHVAI010000268.1 GCA_027314685.1 Nitrososphaerota archaeon
GCCAGCACTGAGACCTTCGAAAAAGCAGTAAAAGACGCGAAATCATCAACGGCGGAAATCAGCAGTAAATGAAACTTGGGAAAGCTTTTCCGGAGATTTTCAGGCGGCCTTTTCCACTTCTAGCAGCGGGTACGTCTATACTTGTCGCGGGAAGTCTGCTTGATACGCCTCGAAGGGACGTACTTCCGATTGTCAGATCTGCTGACATGAAGATCCAGTTCCTGTCAAAGGATCGACAATATTTGATGGCCTTCGCGGGGCAGGCGATTCTATCCAGACTCCTTGAGAAAAATCCGCGAGATCATTACAAATTTCTCTTTGAACCGGTTGAGAACGTGGCGCTTTCGGTTCGACCGATTCCAGCAGATGATGAAATCACGAGCCTGTTCCGAACGTTCATTAGGATGAAATCGGGATGGGCTCTCGTTGAGGACTCTGGGAGTTACGCACTTGCGGCGCTTGCAGATCTGATCTCGCTTTATGGCAGTGGCGTTCTAGAAACAAGTCTTCATGCAAAAGACGTTGCGTCCGCCGTTTTTGCATTGCCGAAAGAAACAAAGCTTGGCAAGGCACTTCGGGAGATGATAAAGCACGGTATGAGAAGAGTTTTCCTCTCCGGAAGGAACAGGTTTGTCTCGGACAGAGAGATCCTCACCTACATCTTCAGTCCGGAGAGGCTTGCCCTAGTCAGGAATTCACCGCACGAGATGCTAGAGTCAACGCTCGAAGATGTGGGGTCGGTGGAACCCATTGCGGTTGACGGATCAGAAACGCTGAGAGAGGCATCGGATCTCTTCAAACCGGTGAGCGGAGCGTGGTGTCTTGCATGCAGGGAAGGCGTCGTAACGCCGTGGGATTTGGTTGTGAAGCCCTTGAAGATGGGGCAGTTGATAATCAGAGAGGAAATGGAGCGTATCGATAGCGCCGTGACGGTAGCACGAAAGGAAGCTGGGTTCGTGAAGTGAAATGATATCAGTTCGCGAATTCGTCGAGGATCTGAAAAAGCGGGGCTACTCTGTAGAGTTAAACGCGCAAATCAGGGGCAGATCCGGCCAAGTTCATCATGTGGATGGGCTAGCAAAGAGTCATTCCGAGGATGGGAAAAGAATGGTGGTCTGGAATGAAAAGCGCGCAGACACGACTATCGAAATCATCCAGACATTTGCGATTGCTTACGACACTGGCGCTGAGGCATGCTACGTTGTCAATAGAGAACCCGTTGGAGAAGAACGAAAGCTAGCAGAATATTACAGGATGAGACTACTCGCAAAAGTGTAATGACGCATTGATCGGATTGAAATGCTTGTTCGCAATCTCTTGCGAGAGGACATATGTCGGATGAGGATTTCTCATCAATGAACGGGTTGGGGATTAGATCAAATGCATCTTGGTTGCTGTCTAGGGTTCTGAGCACTCTTTTCATTTATTCTTGATTTGAATCTGCTCGGTCAACTTACAGCTCGTTGCGAGGAGAGGACTTTTCAGCTTCTCTCGCAACCCTCGTCGCCGTCATGTACAGCATCAGTGATCCGGAGGGAAAAATGCGAGGGCCAGAAATATTGTCAGTTCATGAACCCAGGCTGGGTGAACGAGCGCTGTCTTGTTCCCGGCGAGCTGGCTTTCCGTAGCGAGCCCGAGTATGAAGCTCACGGCGGAGAAAAAGACGCCCGCAGAAATGAGATAGACTCCTCTTCCAATGCCTCCGGCGAACCTCCTCGAGGCGATCACAAAAAATATAATGACTATTATTGCAAGGAGGAATTCTACCGAACCGAATATCACATCGGTAGTCCCGAAACCGCCTATTCCGCTCAATTGATCATTCAGGACCTCCGCGTGCCTCTTTACTTCTTTTTCTCATTCTTCTTGATCAGCCCCTTCCGGTAGAGGTCTTCCTCCGAGAGGCTAACCACCTTTCTCGCAGATCCGCTCATTATTCCTTCATAGCCGGAGAACGGCGCCGCGACCTTCAACCCCTTCGAAGTTATTTCGTATTCTCTGAGACGCTTGTCGTGATCGCTTCCCCTCATTTTCACTATGACCAGTCCCTTTCTGAGAGCGGAGTCAATTTCTATAGTCCTCAGAAAGCAGAATACTATCAACGAGGAAGCTCAAGCCAACCTCTGCAATCGTGAACGAAGTACCCATGAGTTGAGGAGATTCCCACAGATACACGGAGCTCAAACCCTTTGCCTTGATGAAACATATTAACCGGTATGCTTCGAGCCTGAGCTTGTCTTCGCCAATGAACATCGCAAAGTGGCTCAATGAATCAACCGCGATTCCGAGGGTAGAAGTTTCCGGTACGATTCCCAAGAAGTATGAATAAAAAGCTCCGCCGGCAATTATAGGAATCAGCAAAATCAATAGTGCAGTGGCAATCTTCTCTGTCATCTCTGATTCAGCACCAGTTGCGAGAATCCCTTTGCCCGGTTTTCTAAGATAGTTCCACGCTGCGCAAGCAGATATCAGTTCGATGAAACTATCGCCACCGAATGCAAGGAGAGCAAAGCTCTTGCCTACGATCAAACCCGTAATTACCGATGCATCGACTTCAACCGTCATTCATCACATGCTGAAGTATTCGAGCAGCAGTCCTTTGTGGACTTGCCCATTGTGCCATGCCACGTGCACATTTTCGCAGCAGCAAGAGCCTATGGAGCTGCAATTACTACACCCTTCTTGGTTTGTACACCCCTCACATGATTGTTCGCTGCATTGGCATACCTGGCAAACCAGTTGTTGAGACATCAGAAGTGAGCAGGATAGAGAACGTTCGGTGTTATCTTCTTTTCCTTGCTTTGCAGCGGTCCTTCCCCGTCTAGTGAACCTTGGTCTTTATTTCAACTGCCAAGAGAATCACGGCTGCCACAAATGCGGCGAGGGCCGCGTAGAGGTAAGAATCGAATTCACTGAACGCGAAAAGTATTCCCATTGCGATATTCGAAACGAACAGTCCGAGTGCCCGGCTCGTGCTTAGCCACCCCATCCCAGTCGAAAGTTTTGACGATTTTACAAGTGTGGAGGTCAGCACAGGCTCGAATGTCTCTACAGATCCTGTGGCGAAGCCCAGACCTGCCGCACCGAGATAGTAGATGCCGAGGCTGTAGTGAAGAGCAAATGAAGTTCCAATCACCAGAGATGATATGGCAGCAAGCATGTATCCGAGGGACCAGAGAGTCCTGAAAGGCCTTTTACTTCTGAGCGAACCAAGCGAGTATCCAGCCA
>DAHVAI010000301.1 GCA_027314685.1 Nitrososphaerota archaeon
TTGACGAGAAGTTTTTTCGCCCGCATTAGATTCGGTCACTTCACCCTTCTTGATTAGTCGCTTTGATTCCATGACTAATCCCTGTCGATTGGTTAATCGTCTAATTTATTCGTTTCTTTTTTTGCCACAGTCCAGAGTTGAAAATCAAAGACAATCACGATGATTAGATTCCGGGATGTTAATATCTGCATACCATCCCGCACTGATACACATAACGACGCTAAATGATTAGTTGATAGATGGGGTCGGTGGGATTCTCAGGTTCCAAACCTTTTCCTTTCGGAATCGGTCTATTCTGGACGCTCTTGAACCCACGATCTACGGGTATCTTCACCCTTTACGCTCCAACGTAACATCATCCTGTTACAGTCAGCTTACCCATATTTTGTATCGGGACACTGGAGCCCGTCGCCTTACCTATCCAGGTCGAAGCGACTTGCTGGGCTACGACCCCATCTTTTAGAATGTGGCCAAATCTTTCTAGAAAAACCTTTCATTAAGAAAATTTGATTCTTCATAACGAAATGTATCCGCCGCGGTTCTCGTTACTCTTTCTCGCCAAGCCAATCGTCTCGAAACATGCTCAGATCCTCAGGTAAAATCTCATAAATACGCGATGAGATTTTTTCGGATCGTTAGTTATACCGGATGCTTCACAAAACCAAATGAGTGAAAAGCTTCAATGAGCGAAGAAATTTCCGAAGCTTGCGGAGTCTTTGGCGCTGTTTGCACGAACGATGAACCTGTTTTCCCGTACCTTTACTGGGGACTCCTTTCATTAAACCATCGTGGGCAGCAATCCTACGGTTTCACGACATATCACGAGGGGAAATTCATCAAGAGGGAGGATCTGAATCTAATTCCCACAGATCCGCGCGAGGTTGACAGATTATCGCTTACATTGAAGGGCAACACTGGCATCTCAAATGCAAGGTATGCTACATCCGGACGTTCTGGCAAGCGGCATCTTCAGGGGGGAAAGCAACCGCTAGTTGTTACTCATGCCGGAAGGACGATTTCCATTAGCTACAACGGCAACATCGTGAACACTGGAAAACTGAGGGATGCTCTCAAAAAGCAATTTGGAAAATTCAAGACAGATGCAGACACGGAAGTACTTGCAAGGCAGCTTCTTTTTGCTCTTGAGAAATATGGAAGTTATGAGGAAGCTGTCGCCGAGGTCTTGGACGAAGTCGAGGGAGCCTATTCAGTCATGATTCTGGATAGCGAAACAGGCTTTTACGCGTTCAGAGACATTCGCGGCATAAAGCCATACTGCTTTGCAAAGAAAGACGGCGTGATAGCGTTTGCCTCTGAAACCCCTGCTCTCGACATTAACGGATTCGACGAGTATGATTATGTTAAACCAGGTGAGCTGGTTTCAATCTCTCCCAAGGGTGAGGTTAAGCGAAGACAACTCAGGAATCCAAGTCCTGCGTTCTGTTCTTTCGAGTTTGCTTACTTTTCGAGGCCTGACACGATATTGAACGAAACAAGCGTGCCTGTATACAAGATCAGAGAAGCATTTGCAAGAGAACTCTTCGAAAGCAATACCGAGAAAATCAAAAAGAACGATCTTATTGTTTCTATGCCAGAAACTGCAGATGATGCTGCCTATGGAATGCATGTAGTCACCGGGCTTCCGTGGGAAAGAGCGGTGAGAAAGAACCGCTACGTGACGCGGCGTGCATTCATTTCAGGCAAAGATGATCGAACAGACGTAATCGACAAGAAGATGAACATAGTTTCATCATTGGTCAAGGACAAGAGCATAGCCGTTGTCGAGGACAGCATAGTCCGCGGAGACACTACGAAGATAAATGTTGGCAAGCTAAAAAAAGCGGGCGCAACACGAGTCGATGTTTACGTCACTTTTCCCCGTATCCAGAATCCTTGCTTCTATGGAGTCGACATGTCAACTTACGGTGAACTCTTGGGAGCAAAGATGAATCCTGAAGAAATCTCCAATTGGATGGGAGCTGAATCGGTGAACTACCAAAGCATTGAGGGGCTTGTGAAGGCCATAGGCCTTCCCGAGAATTCTCTTTGCATGGCTTGTGTGACTGGCAAGTATCCAACTCCAGAAGCCCAGAAGATAGCCGACGAGATAAGATCACAATACCTGGACGGGGTTTCGGAGAAGGGTAGAGTTTACGAAAGACGCTCCAAGGGCTGAACATGTTGGGGATAAATGTACTCGTCGTTGGTTCAGGAGGCCGTGAACACGCCATCGCCTGGAAGATCCTCCAAAGCGATTACCTAGGGGAACTGTTCGTGGCTCCTGGAAACGGAGGAACATCTGCGTACAATGTTCCCATAAACGCAGATGACGTTGAAGGACTATGCGAGTTTGCAAGGAAAAACTCGTGCTTTACAATAGTTGGTCCGGAGGCGCCGCTGGCTCTAGGGATAGTGGATCGATTCAGAAAAGAAGGGTTGCGTATCTTCGGCCCTACAAAGGCTCAGGCGAAGCTGGAGACAAGCAAGACCTACGCGAAAGAATTCATGATCGCAAATGGCATTCCAACGGCAAAGTTTGCGGTGTTCGTTGATGTTCATCCGGCAATTGATTTTGCCAAAAGTATGAGCGGAAAAGTAGCAGTAAAGGCAGATGGGTTGGCAGCAGGCAAAGGAGTGTTTGTGTGTGGCTCTGAAGAAGAGGCGGAACGAGCCATAAAGACAATTCTCGAAGTAAGAGCGTTTGGCGAAGCGGGCAGGAAGATTGTCGTAGAAGAAAGATTGGATGGAGATGAGTGCTCGTTGATGACAATTTGCAACGGAAAAACTGCAATGCCGTTTGGTACCGCGCGGGATCACAAACGGGTGTTTGACGGGGATAAAGGCCCAAACACCGGAGGAATGGGCGCCTATTCCCCTTCTCCCGATTTGGACCAAGAAGAAATCAGAGATGCAGTGAGCAAGATTACCGGTGCCGCAGTACACTCTCTTGGATACCACGGTTTTCTCTATCTCGGATTGATGATAACAGATGAAGGCCCCAAACTACTTGAGTTCAACGCGCGCCTAGGGGATCCTGAGACTCAAGTGATTCTTCCACGACTCGAATCAGATTTACTTTCTGTACTTGATGGAACCGAATCCGGAAATGATGTGGATATCAGATGGAGCAAGAACCACTGTGCTACAGTGGTGATGTGTTCTGAGGGCTATCCTCAAAAACCGAAAACGAGTGACAGAATATCAGGTATCGACGCTGCAAGCAAAATTAAAGGGACGACTATTTTTCATTCTGGCACAGTCAAGAATGGTGAGCAATACTTTACTTCCGGTGGACGCGTGCTAAGCGTTACGGGCGTAGGAAAGACCCTGGATATTGCGTTGGAGCGAACATATGTAGCAGTTTCGTCAATAGCGTGGCGAGGCGAACACCACAGGACTGACATTGGAAGGGCGTGCAGATGAAGATTGTCATCCTCGCCTCCGGGAGAGGAACGGATTTCCAGGCGATATCAGACCATGTGAAACTGGGCATTCTGAGAAATGTATCAATCGCAGGGTTAATTACAAATCACGAGTGTGCGCTGGTGATGAAAAGGGCCAGTGAAACAGGCGTTCCTCAGGTATTTGTTCAAGGTGTCTCTGGTCTTCATTTTTCAGACGTTCA
>DAHVAI010000306.1 GCA_027314685.1 Nitrososphaerota archaeon
AGCATCGAATTGGCAAGATTGACTGCATTCGCGATGATAGCCGATATTTGGAGATCCGATGTGCAAAAGGTAAAAGAAAAGTCGGCGATAGCTATGAAACTCGCTGAAGAATCTGGAGCATTCGATGTCATCGCGATGGTAAGCAGTTACGGAATAGCGGCTGACACAGCTTCCGAGATCGACAAATCCATCGAGTCGTGCAATAACGGACTGAAAATTTCATTGGAACACGGCCTGTTGTTTGAAGCTTCCTACAATTATTTCCATCGCGCGGTTTCGTACACCTACACGAACGGCCCTTCCAAGCAAGCTCTTGACTTGTTTCTTGAAGGTTTGAACTTCACACAATCAAAGGGAAACTTTATGGTGAACTTGTTTCACAGGGTCGAACTTGTCTACAGCGTTTACCTGCCACTGGGCGAATGGGCAAAGGCAAGAGAAATGGCTGAACAGTCTCTTAATTCTGTCCTCGGTTTCCCGCCGGGTTCGCTTTTCTCCTTGATAGCTAAATCTGCCATGGGTCAGGTCTTGCTTCATCAAGGAGATTTGCAACGAGCCGAGGAATTCCTCGAGCACGTACAAAGATCTACAAAGGGTTTCGGAATACTACAATTGGATGTCCCATTATACATAGCTCTGGCAAGACTCCATATGCAGCGGGGCGATATGGACAAAGCAAGACCAATGATCGTTGAAGGCTACAAGCTCGCAAGGCAGCGAGGGTTCACTGTGATTAACGGAGTACCTTTCGTTCAACAGGTTTCCCTTATGATAGAATTTTGCATTGAGAGATCGGAAGCCGAAGGTAGGAGTCTGACCCAAGATGATCAAAAATACCTGGACGAGAGGCTTTCAGAGCTTTCTCTGGCGAGTAAGGAGATAGGTAAGGGTTGGACCAGTGCATACGTCCTTAGATCAGAGGGGCTCGTAGCTCAGGAGAGGAAAGAAAGTGATCAATATCTCGAATTGCTCGAAAGAGCGCTCTCAGAATTCCAGAAATTCGGCTGGGCTTTTGAGGCTGCTAGGACGCAGTTCATGCTAGGCAAGGCACACTTTCGTGTAGGAAATATACTATCTTCTAGAAGCTACCTCGACGCTGCGCTCGCAGGCTTCTCAAAATTAGGAGCGAGAATTGATCTTGAGAAAACAGAACTATTGAAGAAAAGGGTACAGGATAGGCAGGTTCTCATTCCCGAAGAACATCCCAAGTTCCAGTATAAGGACAGCCGAGCAATCTTTGAACTATTGAAGGTGGAGTTCATGCACGACTACGTGTTCAGGCGACTGGAAGTCGAAATCTGCGGCTGGAGGAGCCCGAGCGAGTTACTACGCGAGCTCAAGATTTCCAAACATTCCCTATATGGACGGAGCAAGGGTCTAAGGGGGCCTGCCCTAAACGAATTGATTTCAATGGGGGTTGTCGAAACGCGAGTATTTGCAGGACAGCGTGGACGGGGAGGCGAGATCATGAAACTTAGACTAGCTGTCGGGACGCCTCTAAAGAAATATACTACACGTCAAGCAATCGAATAGAAATTTTTTGCGTCGTAAAAAAGAATAATCCGTGAGCTTTTATCTTTAACCTCGATACTGCGCACAATGGGTTGAAAGCACGATCGCCCGAATCAATTTTCTCCTTTTTGTGTTGGTAAGTTGCAGCGTCCTACAACAATAAAAATGCAATCTATTCCCATCAAGAACTCGGCGTACTATGGAAAAGAGTCCGAACACGAG
>DAHVAI010000220.1 GCA_027314685.1 Nitrososphaerota archaeon
TCTTCGGCCCAAAGGGGATCATAGACTTTGTGAAGACAAACCGTGAGATTTTGAAATTTGGAATGACTTTCGATGCAGTCGTGAACGAGATTCGACCAGGTTTAATCTACTCTAACCTGAAGTACAAGGTGTATGCGCAGAGGTCAGACCACGTTGATGAATCATTTGCCTACGTCTTTGAAGAGCGCGAAAAACCTGGCAAGTTTGACACTAGCAAAGCGTCAATGCTAGGAGTTCCGGAAGGGCCCTTGTGGTCAACCCTCCAACATGGTTCCAAAGTGATCTCTCCAAAGACAGGAAAGGTTGTGAGACCAGAGCAAGTACTGGGGCCTACAAGGATGGGAAAGAAGATCGGAATATCAGGTGATACTCGTCCCTCAAGCAAACTGCAACGATTCTTCAAAGGTTGTAACTTACTGATCTTTGACTCTACTTACTCGGATACGCATGCAGCAAACGCGGTAGAGAACAGGCACTCGACATCCAGGGAGGCTGCTAAACTCGCGAAGAAAGCTGGTGTAAAGAAACTAGTGCTGACTCATTTCAGCGCGCGCTACAAGAATGTGTCTAGCTTGGTAAAGCAGGCGCGCGAAGTGTTTCCAGCCACGATTGCCGCGAGAGACGGACTGATCTACGACGTAGAGCGAGAATCGTAGCCTTTTGTGAGCCACTCGATTACTTCGCCGATGTTTTGGGAGCTTATCCGTAGCACAATTGGACCTAGCGGTGACTCTCTTGGATCGTCGCAAAGAGCAGCAATTCCGACGGTAGCAGCCTGTTTGTTTAGGAGCAAGACAGCTTGATTTGCTCCCTCTGATCCCACCAACAATAGCCTGCGCGCTGCGGCTCGAACGTTCCTGTCACGAAATTGGTCTTTTAGGAGCTTCAGAGAATCTCTACTTGATGAGAAAAACATTACATTGTCCTTCTCGACTCTTAATTCACCATCGGTTCCGAATAATTTTGTAATCGCCACGGCGACTTTTTCCTTTGATTCAGTGTACTTTACCTGAGCCTCCACGACGATGTCGATATCGTTCGGCATACTGCACGACCTTACGTTAGGCTGAAGAGGTCTCTTTCAGCCGCTTGACAAGCGTGAGTGACTTTTCCTTCAGCTCGTTAATTGATCCGTCGTTCACTATCACTTCGTCAGCAAGGGCGATAGCTTCTCCAATACCTACCGTTAGCTCGCGCCTGTCTCTTGCCTCAAATGATTGGAAGCTCTGGGGAGAATCAGCGCGGCCTCTCGCTTTCAGAAACTGAAATCTCCGCTCAGGGGTGGCATGTATTGTGACCAAAACTGCCCTACCCAGTTTCCTAAACTCGAAAAATTCGTTGATGTTTCGCACACCGTCGATGAGTACGAGTTTGCACTTGTCCTTCTCGATCCTCTGCTTACACAGTATCGCGATTGCGACTATTCCACCAGCCTGCCTTAGCTGCAACATTATAGCTCCCAAGTTTTCATCTGTCGGAGGAATCCTTCGCTTTTCCGCTTCCATTCGGACATCGTCGCCCATCATGAATACCTTGAAACCCAACGATTCAGCCACTTCAGCGGCGGTTGATTTGCCTGCTCCTGGCATGCCTGTGAGGCAGACTACCAGCCTGGATAGTTTAGCTTCAGACAACTCTTGAGGCCACTCGCGATGAGTCGAGTTTTGAACATCCGTTATAAAGCTGTTTTGAAAACGCTATTTACTTCAAAAGCTTAGTGTCTAGAAAACTCCGGTCGATATTATTTGCGAGCTTTTCTTTCGTACGACATTGACGACCAGCTGTTTCTCGAGAGCGTCAGGATTGTCCAAAAGCAGATTGCCGCAACCGGCTCAGATTTGAAACTAGTCAGCCCTGATATCCTCCACTTTACAATCAGATTCCTGGGAGAGATCGACGAGACAGACAAGTCAGAGATTGTTTCTACTCTAAAGGGTCATGTTGAAGAGTTCGAATTGGACATATCGTTTGTGGGGCTCGGAACGTTTCCCGATGAAAGAAGGATATCCGTTGTCTGGGTAGGAATAGATCGGACTTCGCAAGAGATTTTGGGAAAGCAGGCCCTTGAGGTTAACAGGTTGCTAAAGTCGATAACCACGCTGCGTCAGGTGGACGATGAAAAGTTCAGCCCTCATGTAACCATTGCCAGAGTGCGCTCTGGGAAAAACAAAGAATCACTTGTAGATTTTGTCCGAAAGAACAGGGATTTGAAGCTCGGCACGACGAAGATATAGAATCTGCGACTAAAATTGAGTGCTCTCACACCCCACGGTCCAGACTATTCTGATCTCCACGTGTTTGAAAAGTAGGAAAGAGTTTGCAAGTAATAGAAAGAGCAGCCAAGCTCGTAGAGCCAACCTCTAGCGAAACAAAGAGGCTCGAGGAGGTCAGATCCGGAGTAGAGTCAAAGCTTCATCTAATCCTAGATGGACTATCACCTTCGCCAGAAATCAGCTTGGGTGGGTCATTCGCAAGAGGCACCTGGCTCAAAGGAAGTTTCGACATTGATTTCTTCGTCATGTATCCTCCGGATT
>DAHVAI010000315.1 GCA_027314685.1 Nitrososphaerota archaeon
AACTCTACATTCCCGGCATACGTGGGAACGGGAAGCGGAGGTCTGTTTTCAGCAGATTTCATTTATCTTAGTCTGGCGGGTTTCACGGGTTCAATGATATTCGGGGTCGAGCTGAGAACAGTTGCTTTCCGCATGACAAGCTACAGGAAGAATGCCGCGAAGGTAGCCTCCGCCCTTCAAGGACTGTCAATCTTACTTGTGTTTGTAAGCGTCTTCCGCGGGCTGGGCCGACTTGGAGATATTGGTAGCGTGACTTTTCTCTTGAGTGGCATTTGTTTTGCCATAGCAATTCGCATCTTTGAAGGCAAGGCAAAGTCTCGGGTACTCTTACCACTGACCGAAGGCCGCCCAAATGTGGCCTCGCACAATGTAATCTCAGACTATACGAGTACTTGCATCACTTCTTCGATGGTATGGCTATTGTTTAGTTTCTCAATCGGCGTTGCATGGCAAGATTTCGGCGTTTCAGGTTTCTGGGTTAGGGATTCATTCATACATTCCATCGCAATTGGTTTCATTGGTTCGGCCATAATCGCCTACGGAGTTGTGTTGCTACCGGGAGTAATCAGCCAAAAGGCGCCAAGAAAACATTTGAGTTTATTGCCGCTGCTACTTTTGAATGTGGGGTTAGTAGTTAGAGACGCTGGAAACATTTACTCCACGCTAACGGTAGGTTCGCTTCCCATCTGGGAATCGGTTTCAGGATTATTCATTCTTGCCGCAATGATAGTGTATTTTGAGAATATTCATATCAGGTAAGAAGGTTGGGATGTAGCTGATTTTATCCGTTTTTTCATTTAATCGTGTCCAGTGCTAAATTGTTGAGTTCTCCTAAGGGGTCTTTCATCGGCTTGTAACTATGGTAAAATATCTGCGCATTGCTTTGCAGTTTAAGATGTTCCGTTGCTGCCAAAGTCCCTCTTATCTTGGAAACATTACAGGGAACGGGCGTTCGAGAATTGATGTATCGTAGCAAGACATTACTCTTTGATTGATAGCTCGTTTCTCTCCCATGGCTTTATGATCAGGTCCCATGGCGTGATTAATCCAACATCGCAGAGTGCAACACCAGGACCATCCAAGAGCAAAGGAGCTGCTTCGTTAACTGTCAAGTGTGGTTTAAGCCTGGTTGGAACCTCGGCTGGGACATCTTTCAGTTTTCCGTCGAGGAGCTTTGAATAATCTGCGAGGATTGTCGATAGTCTAGGCTCAGAAAAAAGACAGGCGATTATTTGCCTATCTGAGATCACCTTCTGATTTCTAGTTAGAAAGACTCGTCTTTTCTTTCGTTTGATCATCTCCTCTATGGCACTTTTTAGGTTTGTATCTTCTTCGAGAGAAAAGATGTCTCTAGAAGCTACGCTCTCAATTGTGAGTTCAGTGCGAAAGGTCCCACTGCCATAGAGCGAAATGAGGTCGCCCAGTCTTATGAACGCGCCCAGTTGAGCATCTCCGGTTTCTACCCAGGCAAAGCCGAATTGAGTCCTTGAGTAAACTTGTAGGAGTGCGCCGATGCCTTCGTTTGCGCTTACTGTTGGGAGCTCAAGAGAAACATCATTGCATGAATGCCCAAGGAATTTTCCATAGTCTGAAGGAATAGTGTGCACGAGCTCGTTTAGGCACGAGTAACCTGAAATGAAGCGTACTTTTTTTGTTTCTCTTTGAGTAACTGGCAGGGCGTCGATGTGATGGGAGCGAAGTAGCTTGAGCGCGAGCAGTAGCTGCGTTTCCGGATCTATTGCGGGCCACGTCCTGTTGAAGACTACGGGCATCGATTTTAGAAGATTCATGGCAACTCTTGCTTCAGTACTGAAATCGTATCAGGCATACCCGTACTTTTGTTGGGTACTTGCATTCAGACTCAATTTATCTTCACACGCCCTTTGAAATCTTTAAGACTACCTGCGCATTTTGTCACCAGCCCTAATTGCATGTGTGAACGTTAGCTTCGATAAATTTGCGATTACTATGACACCCTGTACAAGATAGGACTTGACATTTTTCTTGGGTGCTTTGCATCTTGTGCTTTTTTAGCATCGCTAGTCTTCGAAAAGGATGCTCGCATTATTTTGAGACCTGTCATTGCGCTCTTGTGTGATGAACGAGTTGTTCGATCTCTTGTGCACTGGAAAACAGATCTCGGAGCGAAAGTTCGCCAGATAAAAGCTTCTTTCCTATTTCTCGGCCCGCCTGTTTTTCTCGTTCGTTTATCTCATTTTCTATTTCCTGGCGGTACTTCTTGCATGCATTGACTATCTCTTGGAGTATCTGCCTTTTCTCTTCTGTAAGGTTCATGAACTTTGGCGGATCAACTAGGCAGACTCCGTATTCATTTCTGACTAGAAAGAAATTGATAAAGTCGCGCAGATCTCTGTATGTGTGCTTCCAGCCTTCGAGACTATAGTGCGCTATCGAGCCGCAGTAAAGGTGTATGAACGTGTAGGCCTCTTGCGTCAAGAAGTTAATGTCCCTCCTCGAGAGCACTCTCTCGATGCTTCGAACGATCCTTTCCTGGCTTCGCTCTATGCGTTGCATCGTAGACACCTCGCTATAGGCGTATTGTCCTGGGCGCGCCAACTATTCTTTAGCCATTCTTTCAATTGCCTGGGAGAAGGTGCACGGTTTCCAGTTTGCATCGAGTACAGCGCCGTTGGAAATTAGCTCTGAAATGTCGATGTACCCCCATTCGCTCATTTGGTCGTCGTTTAGATTGGCATAGCCAAAGGCCAAATTCTCTTTTGGATCTAGCTCTGCGATAAGCCAATAAAATCCGATATTCCTGATCTGGTAGCGCTGGTGGATTATCTTTTCATCAAGCGGCACGCTTTCAGATTCGTATAGTTTTGGAATCGCAGTTGGTATAGGCGTAGAAGCGTCGCGTATAGTCAAAGTTCTTCCCTCCTTAAATTAGGACTGCTCTAAAATATTGAGCGATAACTGCCTCATTTCAGGTTCAATTTTTTTAGCTACTCTTCATAGATTCCCACCTAGCAAGCAGAGATTTTCTCATCGATGTAACCTCTGAAGGATCTTTACTCCCCTGGACTGCTCTGGCAAAGAGAAACTCCATAGATTCATCTTTGATCTCTTTAAAGACGTGCATAACTGAACCTAGTATCTCGGAATCTCCCAACTTTTTCCAGGAATAGTCGCGTAGAAGGTCTCTCCTTGAAAAGTATCCTTCTTTCAGGCGTGTTTGTTCGAACTCGCTATCAAATAGTTCCTCCATCTCTGTGTCGAGCGTGAATTTTGTCGAGTGATATGTGAGAAAAGTAGAGATCTCGAAGATATCATCTTCAGTGCTAAAGATTTTGATTTCATTCGAGTTGGAGAAGTACTTTGCTAGATTTTGATCACTGTATAGAAAGAGCTGAATTGTTCTTTGAGCGGTTGCGTTACGATCCTCTGAGTGTGTGAGTATATCTTTGAATTTCTTGTTACCTTTGCTTGTGAAGATTATCTTCTCTGAGAGCCTTGCAACGAAATCTTGCAGTCTCTCGCCGCCACGTAGATTGTCGCACTCCTGGACTAGCTTGTAGTTTGTCTTTACCTTTGAGAGGAGGAAAGCGAATTTTCTCAGAGAACCCCGGGGGATGCGTATCACGTTTTTGGGAAGTGTCTGATAGCAATCGATGCTTTCTATGTGCATGGTAGGCTTTGCAAACCGACCCCAGGAATAGTGACTCTCGATTGACTCGAAGAGTCTGACGCTACTTTGTACTTGCTTTGGTCTCTTTGATAATTTCTCCCTATTTTTCCTCACGTATTCGCCCGTCGACAAAATGCCCTCCTCTATGAGAAGCTCTTCTGCTTCATTCACGCCCTGGAATTGACCCCTCGAAGAAGGAACCAGCTGAACGAACGTAGCTCCTGGTACCTCTTGGAGTATTCGATCTATCTGAGCGTGATTGAAGTTGGTTCCCTGGGGTGAAAAGAAGATCTCGTCGAGATTCCTTCCAGATAAAATGGAGGCGAAATTTCTTTTGTTGTATCTACCAGAGTTTTCCTTTTCCTTGTAGACTTTTACATCGTGGAGGAGAAGAGATCTAAGCTGTCTACTTTTTTCTGAAAGAAAGTGGGTAATCGATGCTGGATCGTCGTCCCTCGAGCTTTTCTCTGACAAGAACACTGCCGTGGTTCCTTCGTCGAGTGAAAGGTAATCTTTGAGACTATTGAGGCAAAGAAAGGATGCGAGTTCTTGAGAAACCTTTGATGCGAGCTGTTTTGCAAGAGCGTTTGCTGACTCTTCTCGGAGTCGTTCCCTGTCTGCGGTTGGTTTGAATTTCCTCTCATCTAGAACGTTGACTATATAGTATGAAAATGGCAGATCAATGCCAATTTCGATGGGTGAGCCGATCAGTCTCTCATCCTTCCCTATCTTTAGGAGATGCGGAGTACTATCGTAGTACTCCCTTTCTCCGACCCTGAATTCGGCGTAAAGCTCCGCGCCGTCGAGAGTCACGTGGAAGGATTTCACGAGTCTTCCTCCCTTTGTTTTACCGTGGTAGTAGAAGCTCTTGCTCGCTGCTTCCTGAGCTTTTTCTTGGAAGGTCTTGTTAAGTTGAACAAACCCCCTTGCGTGTTTTGTTTCCTCGTTCCTCCAGCTAGTTCCAGGCTCCTTCAGGTCACAAGCTAGGTTGAGATATGTGGGAATTTTGGAGAATGCGCAGGCCTCGAAAATATAGTCAACAAGACGGTGGAGGTTGACATCTGGTTTTAGTACTAATTTTATGACGGTGCCGTAGGAATTGAGGTTTGGTTTTGGCAGTATGTTGAATCCGATGCCGCTTTTCCCCATCAGCGCGTACTCGCCAGAGCCTCCTTCTGTGGTTCTGTACTTTGTCTCGAGAATCATTACGTCAGACATGGTACGATAGCTGATTCGACCAAAGCCGAATTGACCTATCTCTTCTCCTGAAAAGTTGCTGCTCCGTCCGATGACCGCGTAGACGTTTTTGAAGGTGTCGACGGAAATTCCGGTGCTGTCTGTACCGCGTATCTCGAGCTCGCGAGTTGAAGGATCAAGATATATCACAATCTTGGGTTTTGCTCCAAAGATCTTCTCGGAGGTTTTGCAGGCTCTCAACTCGTTGTTATAGAGCTCACGAAATCCCGACTCTGGCTTTGCGTATAGGTCTCGCGAAATTCGCTGGACGACAACGTCTTGCTCTAGTTTCAGGGGGATGAATCCATCACTTGTATCTGATAGACCAAGAAGTTCCTTCGCGTATGAAATATCCTTCTCATCCAGTGGAAGAGGTTTTTCTTCCACCAGTGTAGGTTTGTAGTATTCCATGGCTTGATTTCACTCTCCAAGAAATTTGCCAAGCTACGAAGATCGAGATCTCTATCCTTGAAAAGAAAACTAATCCATCAACCCTCGAGCTGGAGCGTAATCCCTTACTGTCGTGATGAGGTAGATACCTGGAGAGAGATGAAGCGATGCGTGTTGCGGATGAGTCATTGCAGCATCCTCTTCGAGCAACGCGTACCTCTGCGTCGGTTCTAGATCTTTGGTCTCAAAGACCTGTGTTGCCCTAAGTACGTGAGGGTTGCCTGTTTCGCTCGCGATTCTTATCTCGTTTGATTTCAAGTGTAGTGCGTTATTTGGTATCTCAGAGACCTCACGGATCGTTACGTCGCCCTGTCGCCAAATTCTGGCCAATTTTCATTTCACCATTTTTTTAGAAAACTCGTTTCCTACGCGTATACGATTCACTTGTATCATGTTAGAACTTGGATCATCTCATCTTTTTCATCTTCGCCTCCACTAGGCCAAATTTTATGCTAATCGAATGGCACAGCTTCGCAAATATTCGGATCTCCATGCTAGATATTTACACTCTGAACATTCTTGCACTTGATTTCCTTGATCGATTTGAATTCAGGATCTTCGGTTATCACGTAATCACTTTTTGCTTCGATAGCCGTCGCGGCTACAAGACAATCACCCCAAGGTATCTTTTCCTCGTACTTGTGACGGAGCATTCCAGCTCTCCTGGAAATTGACATTGAAAGGCTAGCGATCTCTAGACCGTATGAGCATATCTCGTTGAGCCTACGTTCAGCTTCGGAGGCACCCGTTCTCTTTGCGACCTGAGTGTAGAGCTCTGCAAGCACTATTGTTGGAACGACACCACGGCTACCTTGAACTATTGATCTCCTGAGTATCTCTCTGGTCTTTGTGAAATCGCTGTTCTTTGCATAAAAGTGAGTCACAAAGAACGTTGTGTCAAATGTAACGTGTAGACTCAATCAGAGCCCCTATCGAAACGCTTTCCTTCTTGATTCCAAAAGATCGCTCATGACTACTTCAGCGGTGGCGTATTTTGAAAGCGCGCCAGCGGAATCTGCCAGGTCTGCGACAGGTTTTAGCAGTATGCCTCTGCCTGTCTCCTCGAATTCCACAGACTTGCCAACTTCCATACGAAACCTCCTTCGCAACTTTGACGGTACTGTAATCTGTCCCTTCTTTGTCATGCGTGATCGCATCCGCTGCGCGGTCGTCATAGCAATAACAAAGTATTACAGAATTAAAAGTCTTACATCAAGTTCAGCCATCCAACCACGCATTCATGTTGGTGAATCTTGAGGTTCTAAAATGATCAGGTATGCGCCCCACCTTATACTTGCCTTTTGACTTGTCATGTTAAGATATCGAAAAAATTGTCTTTTTCATCTTCGCCTCCACATAACCACATTTCACACGAACTGATTGACCTATTCCTATATTCTGGAGGGACAACGTGCATCCATAATTGCCCTGTCTCGTCTCGCCCGATTAGAGAAACCGCCAGCTTGTTTACATCGATTCTAGTTTGACCTTTTTTCATTCGGATTTCATGTGTGAAGATTCGATCTAAGGGAGAATTCACGCTTCTTAAAAATTCGACCTTCACTACTCGACCTCCATCCGATCGCTCCTGACATTCTAAGATCTTCAACCCGACGTGTTTTGGAAGAAGCAACCTTCCTTCTCGGGTGAGCTCCAAAGTAGAGTTTGCTTCCAAAACTATGCTGATATCCAGATATTTCTCGAAGTACTTGAGTTTCCACAAAGAAAGAAGCGGGAGGAGGTTCCCCGCGCTCTGTGCCTCAAAGATTGCTTCTGCTGTCTTTACCTTGTAGTCTGCTACGTTCAAGGTGATTCCATGGAAGGTGAAGAGAAAGATCCCGTCATCGATGGTTTCCTCGACCGATAACTTGTCCTCCGAATTTGAAATGAAGCGTATTTTCTTTCCATGGTAGTACTTGTACTTCAATAGATTGTAGGGATTTTTCTCAAGGACCTCAACTCCGTCTTTTCCCATTATGATCAGGACATCATTGCGTTCTTCAAGCACTTCCAAGAACAAGACCTCCTTTTCTTGATCAAGCATCTAGGTTTCGATCCTGAGCTCCGGCAGATCAACTGTTTCCTGAAAGCTAGTCTTGTTGCCAAGATCTGCGCCGAGCGTGTCTTCCTGCATGCTACTGTCTACTTGGTCTTCGATTGATTCAGCGTTGAGCTCTTCGATTTCACTTCCTTCAAGCCTTTGATGGGCAAGTACTCTTTCTTCGCTCGAAAGTCGATAGCCATCAACGATAATCTCGGCAGATAGGAGAAGCGACGTGGTAGATTCAGCCCTTGCTTTGAGGCGGCTTTTGTCTGCGTAAATTGGTAGACTATCAATGGTTTGAAATTGCTTGTCTTTGGCGAGATTTCCCTTTCGTTTTTCCCTCGGAACCTTACCTTTTTCGATTCCCCAGAACTTGTAGAGAATTTCGGGAAACTTTTTGGTGTGTTTCTTGGTCGCCTTTGTTTTCGAGATCTGAACTAGGTTTATGCTCGAACTTACGTACGTAACTTCGTGATTTCCAGATTTT
>DAHVAI010000317.1 GCA_027314685.1 Nitrososphaerota archaeon
AGGCGTCCCTCAAGGTGATGCTCTACAACAGGTTCCTGTCGATCAGACCCCGAGTCTAACGACGAACAAAGACGAGAACCCGCCCTGCTCCCATGCCGTGAAGATTAAGCTACAAGCTACCCTTCCCGAAGATGAAGTCAAAGGCTCGGTCGGATAGCCTAAAGCCCAAGAGAGCACCCGCCGATGCGATGAAGAACCCGTATGGTGGAGGAGCGAGAGATGTTAGCCCGACGAAGATAGCCACGATGAGGAAGACTCCGAGTCCAAACAGCGTGAACCAGATGCGCCTCCGACTCAATGTCAAGCGCCTGGTCTGGACTCGGTTGGTTATTTGAGGTCTGGTGCGTCCCCCCAAGCGGAGAGGTGAATTGAATCCCCCCACTTACGGAGCAGAACCCAGAACTCAGGTCAAATACTTAATTGGGTGACATTTGAGGCAACGCAGCAATTGTGGAAAAAGTACAAGGTTCCAATTGCAATTCCTAATGTTACGGATGACGACATATCAGCCGTCGTTGGAGCCCTCAAAGAGAATGCCCTCAGCTCCGGAGAATTCGTAGACCGGTTTGAAAAAGAGTTTGCCGATTTCGTAGGAACGAAGCATGCAGTGGCAGTGAACTCAGGAACCGCGGCGATTGAGGTGTCACTAAAGACCGTCGGTGTTGGACCTCGAGATGAGGTAATAGTGCCTTCTTTTACGATAGCGGCCACTTCAAATGCGGTCATCACGTTGGGCGCCAAACCCATTTTCGTCGATATAGAGGAAACCAGCTATAATCTCGATTCCAACCTGATTGAGAAAGCAATCACGCCGAAGACGAAGGCCATAATGCCTATTCATTATGCTGGTCAGTGTGCCGATATGAGGCCCATACTCGAGGTGGCCAACAAACACAATATTCCCGTAGTTGAAGATGCGGCTCCTGCGGTGGGCGCCTTGTACCAGGGGAGTAAGGCAGGAACGTTTGGACGAACGGGTTGCTTCTCGTTTTTCCCAGACAAGAATATGACGACAGGGGAGGGAGGAATGCTAACAACCAACGATCAATCAATCGCTGAAAAGGCAAAGTACCTGAGAAAACATGGCGCCTCCTCGAGATATTACAACGTTGAAGTCGGGTGGAACTACAAGATGCCCGACTTCTGCGCTGCGTTGGGAAGCTCGCAACTTCGCAGGTTGGCCCAGGTGCTGAAGAGAAAGAACGAGATTGCACAGTATTATTCCGAAGAGTTTGAGAAGACCGAGGGTATTTTGCCGCCTTCAGTCAGAGAATCGTCTTATCACACCTTCACAATCTATCCAATTAGAACGAAAGATGAATCATCACGGCAAAGAATACGACAGCAGTTGGAAGAGAAGAGCATCGAAACAAGAGTAAACTTTCCCCCAGTTCACCTTCAACCGGTATACGTTGATATGTACAAATTCAAGCGAGGTTATCTACCAGTTACCGAGTCGGTCGGAGACACGGTGGTATCATTACCTATCTTTACAGCGATGACACCCGACATTCAAGACCTGATTATTCGCAGTGTCCGAGGGGCGGTTGCAGAAAGCTAGCTAGCCGATGTGAAGTGATTTGTTATGGTTTCGGTTCTGATTACGGGGGGTGCCGGGTTTCTTGGATGTCATCTGGCTTCCTCGTTGGCGGCTACTGGCTCCGATGTAACCATTCTTGACAATCTATTCAGGACCGGTGGGGTCGATTCGCGCCTCAAGGAGATCTTAGCGCTCCCGCGTGTGAAATTCGTTAAGTCAGATTTAAGTGACCCTGCCTCGTGGACAAACCTTAGTGGTGATTTCGACTACGTGTATCATTTTGCAGGAATCAATGGGACGAAATTCTTCTATGAGATCCCCTATGAAGTGATGCGTGTAAACCTGACTTCTACGATGAACTTACTTGAATGGCTGAGAAGAGGCTTTTCGGGCAAACTGATTCTCGCCTCAACGTCCGAGTTATATGCGCAGGCCGTTGATGCAGGAATTGCCCCGCTTCCAACGCCAGAAGACTCTCCCGTTCTCTTCTCTGATCGAGGGAATCCTAGGTGGTCTTATGCGTCAAGCAAGTTGACCAACGAGCTGTTGACTACGTATCTTAGTCGCCTGGTAAGTTTCAAGTTTTCGATTGTGCGATACCATAATGTCTACGGACCGCGGATGGGTCATCAGCATGTTGTTCCAGAGATATTTGGAAGATTGAAGGAAAACGGGAGAAGAATCGATGTCCATGGTGCCGACAATACCAGGAGCTTCTGTTTTGTTGAGGATGCCATTCTAGCAACAACTCGAGTGGCTGAATCTAACGTAACTGATGGGGAGGTAATTAACATAGGGAATGACCAAGAGGAAATTAGCATCGAAAACTTGGTGAGAATGATAGCCCACATCATGGGTCTCGCTCCCGAATTGAAGAAACTTCCAGCCCCGCCAGGCTCAGTGTCACGAAGAGTACCTGCGTTAGGGAAACTTCGCAGATTGACTGGATTCAATCCTTCCGTTTCCCTAGAATCCGGCCTTAGAAGAACAATTGATTCGTACGAAAAGGAGTAAGGCCATGCTAGACACCAAGAAAGGAGCGAGCGCCCAGGCAACCCTGGGAAATGGGAGATCGGTGAAACGCCGGCGCATAACTAACCGAATAGTCCCGCCCCCGTTGAACATCTTTTCGGATTTCATGAGGAATTTGGTCTCTCCACTCCTTTATTCCAACGCGAGCGGATCAATCCTAGATGAACACTGGGACAATCTAATTATCCTGGATGCGTGTAGACTTGATAGCTTTAGCGAAGCGGTATCAGAAGTTCTAGGCATGAAGTCTGTTCCTTCTCGCATCTCGGAAGGGTCTGACACGTACTCTTTCTTGGTAAACAACTTCGGTTGGACTCGGCATGACGACATTGTCTACGTTACTGCAAACCCTGTAGTGAGTTCTGCGACTCCAAGGAATTTCTTCAAAATGATTGATGTGTGGAAATACGCATGGAACGAAAGAGTTGGTACAGTATCTCCATCAGACGTTTGTAACTATGCGCTGGAAGCGAAGGAACTACATCCTGACAAACGACTGATAATACATTTTTTGCAGCCTCACGCGCCTTACTTGAGCAGTGAGACGATAGCGAGACGCATGCGCCAATCGGAAACTAATCGACCAGGAGCCCGAATTCTTGGAATGGATATAACCTTCTTTCCATTGTCAGTGAGTTTCCAGGTAGATTGTCTTCCAATCGACAGTAGATACCAAGCCTACAAGGAAGACTTGCGTGAAGTGATAAAATGCGTGGCCGGCATCCTGCCCGCTCTGAATGGGAAGACCGTTGTCACGGCAGACCATGGGGAAGCCTTCGGGGAAAGACTCCATCGGTTTGTTCCCTTGCGTATTTACGGGCACTTGCCGGTTAGAATGCCTGTTCTGGTGCGTGTCCCTTGGCTCACGATTCAAGGCGAGAAGTCTTCGCAAGCCTCACGCGGAAGCGTGTCAACATCGAAACTGTCAAGGGCCGACGAAGACATAATAAATCAAAGATTGAAATCTCTCGGGTATATCTAGGTAGCAATAATAGCTCGCGGAATCTGCATTGTGGACTATTGACGCGATCGTTCCCAATAGGACAGGCGCGACCGGACGGACAAGACCTTATCCATAAGAAGGCGTACAATTAGGAATGTTACGCTAGCAACGATTACAGTGATTGCCACAATCAAAGAGATAAGGAAGGGAACCTGGTATGAGTAGCTGATATCCACCTCGACTGGACCGGTCGCATCTACCTGCCACGCGTTTAGACTTTGGTTATACGCGGTATAGAGAACTCGAGCTACCGATCCGTTTCCTCTCACACTCGCGACCCAAGCATGATTGTAGACTTGGTTCAGAACCAATTCGAACGGCCGAGATGAACTTGTTCTCACGAGAATGTCCGTAGGCGATTGTTGAATTATCTGAACTGGAACTGAAGATGACGTGGAGTGCACCACTGGGACTGCCAGCTGATTCTCGAACACAAGAAGGTCTGGACTTTGATATATTCTGACTAGTCCAACCTGGCGAGAAAGGTCAGAATTCAGCGCAGTTTGGTTATACGGCGCCACGACATTCTCGTAAATGACGATGTATTTTATGCTCAAACTCCCCCATTCCCCAGCCAACTGGGAGGTGCTATTGTCAAGGAGGGAAGCAATCTGAGCTGTAGAATTTGAGATAAATGGAAGACTGTTGAGTTGATAGAAGATTGCTCCATTTACGCCGTGATAGTTTCCGCCAAAGACGGAGTTGTTTTGGATGAGTGCATTTGATCCCCCCGGAAGATACATGACGAAATATTCTTTGCTCGCATTTGCGTCGAGGAGCCAAGTTCTATAATCTTTTGGGATACTGTAGAGATTCAGGCGCGTTTCCTTGCCCGGGAGCGAGGGAGACATATAGCCATAGGTCTGTCCAGTCCACCATGGAATGGTGGCAACCACTATTATCACGAGAACTCCAAGTAGGCAAGGTGTCACCCAGATGCTTCTTCCTTTTCGTACACCTTGTACACCTCGCTCATCGAGCAACGTCCGGATAGCAATAGCGACCAAGAGCGACAAGCCCATGCCAGCGCTGGCCAGAAATATGCT
>DAHVAI010000326.1 GCA_027314685.1 Nitrososphaerota archaeon
CTGACATAACTAGGAAGGTCTAACTCCAATCTGAATAGGAAAAATGGGGGATAGCAAGAAAGGATTAACTTCAGCACTCGGGTGAAAATGGGGTTTGAATTTGGTAATCACCCAACAAGAACAGCACCAAAGACTAAAATCGCGGCGGCTTATTTAGAAGTTTTGAAGGTAGGGAAGCGGTTTGACTACCAGAAAGGTCAAATCAAGTTGATAATTTTTACTGCAAAGTGAATAGTATTACACCTAGACCGTTATCGTTGAATATAAGCTGTGAGTGCTCGGTGCAAAAAACCTAATGTCACAGTTCTCGTCCAGATGGCAGAAAGCTCCCTCCGAGGGCGTAAGTTCTCGAATAAGGGATACAGTACGATCACCGGGACCACTCAAACCAAGACTTGAGCAGGCCGGAAGGCAAATCCAAGTGCAAATAGCAAAGCTAGATGCAACCTCAGCAAAACTCCGCGAAAGAGACTCTTCGATCTTCAACAAGGTCGTTGCAGCGATCGCAAAACACGACTCACAGCATGCAAACATCCTTGCGAATGAACTATCAGAAGTCCGCAAGATGAACAAGATGGTTACACAAGCAAAGCTAGCACTAGAACAAATCACACTGAGACTGAATACCGTCCAAGAACTCGGCGACATCGTCGTCACACTATCACCAGCGATGGGCGTTATACGAAACGTCAGATCTGGCTTAGTAAGCGTGATCCCAGAGGCCGAGCACGAAATCGGAGAAATCTCAGGATTGCTCAGCAGCATCCTCGTCGACGCTGGACAACTGGGCGCGGGCGTCATCAACTTCGAGTCTGCGAACGAAGAAGCAGACAAGATCTTGGCTGAAGCCGGTGCAGTTGCCGAGCAGAAGATGCGCGACAAATTCCCAGACCTTCCGAACTCAGTCCCAACCGGAACCGAGTCGGCTGGCTTCTCCTAGAGACAGCGAAATAGAAATGAGAGAATCTGTGCTGTAACAGGCACAGAACGCTCTCCTTTTTGTTCTCTGCCCTGAAGAGAGTTTCACCATCAAGAAACAAAAAAACAATGCTTGATGACAGCTCAAGAAGTGAGTCGATGGGAAGTCCATTGACGAAGCGACTTGGCTGTCTTCGAGATATTTTTGCACAACAAAAAGTTTTGGTTCGATAAATAACGAGAAAGTTTTGCGATGACTATGCTATTGTATTGGAGTTGAATTTTGAATGGCTCCTCCACTGGGCGTGTTTTCCTCG
>DAHVAI010000327.1 GCA_027314685.1 Nitrososphaerota archaeon
ATGACAGGTGCGTTGTCCAGCAACTCGAGTTATATTGGAATACTCAATTCAGGTCTCACTACTTCGACTAGCTTTGGACTAAACATACCAGGAACATATGCTCCTGGCACTTATGCACTAGACCTAAACATAACTTATCAGGACGGATCAGGGAGAGATTACAGCGAACAGCAGGTCTACACTGTAAATATTTTCTCGCGCGGCTCACCTTTGGTCGAGGTTCAAAACACGATTACAGATCCCGTAGTACTTTACACTGGGTCAAGTGGGCTCATGACCCTCTACCTTAGCAATGTGGGTACTGATATCGCAAGGGACGTCATAGTACAGATCACTGGCGGATCAAATATTCTTGCGAGCAACGCTTTTACTCTTGGGCAGATTAATCCCAATGCGACTCAAACCGCTGTTCTTGGAATCAACGTTTCCCCGAATGCTCCTCCAGGAAGCTTCATGCTGGGAGTAAAGATGACATACACCAATCCTCTCGGACAAACATTCAATCAGACTTCTTTTGTTGAGCTAACACTTTATCAGGCACCAACGATATTCACCCCAATAAACGAGGCCATAATGGGAGGGGTGGCTGTTGCAATTGTTGCCGGTGTCATAGTTGCAAGAAAGTTAGACCTAAAGTTATGATTTTAGCTGCCGGCATGTGACAGCAAGTCAAAGGTTGGGCGAAAATTCTGGCTCCATTGCGCACCAGGCATATGTTGATCGTAGCACTCATAGCTTTCGTGATTCTTTATTCACTTGCGGCTTGGCCATTCATTTTGAACAATTCGATGCAAGATACCTCGTATGTGTTATCTTCTCAGAGCGCCACTTATGGGCAGTTTCCGAGCCCGATGAATTTGTTCCTTAGCTCAAATGAGAGCTATACTTTGTATCTTCTAAAACAGACAAGTACGGCAGAGGTCTACGCTGTGATCTCTTCGCAACCTGCACAAGTATCAGGGTTGGTCTACATCAGTTCTCAGACCGAGGAGTGGTACGTCCAACCGAATGCTGCGCCCATTCCTGTTAGCGGTCAACTGTATGACAGAATTGTAATAGGCACGCTAGCCTCAGTTTCGCAAAGTACGTACAGTAATGGAGAGTATTGGATAACACATACTTCTCTAGGATCGCTACTACTTCAATTCTCAACAATTGTTGTCTATGCTGGACCAGTTATCCTTCTAGCCGTCATCGGTATTTCATTACGTCGATTTGCTCTTTGGAGCTTCTTTGTCGCTCTTTGGGTCTACGATTTGGTTTTTCTGATTCCTGGTATTTTGGGATCAAAGTATGGATTACAGATGTCATATACATTCGCTGCTTTTGCGATTGGACTCCCCGTCATTGCATTTGTCGTAAGCAGGCTCGAGACCTCGGTACGGCATCGCCTGGCTACGCGATAGGCGCGCATCAGATTTGACCGATTTATCTGTGATTTGTGACCCGAAAAGAATTTCCTTAAATTCAAGATGGGACAAGTCTCAGCGAACAGTTTAGACAAGGAAATGGAAAGACGATTTTCTTGGCGATTGTTTGACATTGCGTTGGTGAGTTGTCTCAGATGTGTGCCCTCGAATTTGCGAAAGCTAGGAAAACAAAACTCATCGATGCCCTAATAATTGCGTGTTTAATTATCGTAGCTTTTGTCTTACGCTACGTCAATTATTCAAACATAGTCGGATACCCAGACGAATTCACATACGACTACAGAGCTCTTGCGACTCTAAGCTACAACTGGGTTTGGAACAAGCAGTTTATGCTAGACCAACCTCCAATCTACATGTACATGCTGAGTGTGACAACTTTCCTATACAACAGCCAACTCGATACCTTCAGGATGCTTTCCGTAATCTTCGGGTCGCTCACTGCAGGCTTTGTCTTTCTCCTCGGCAAAGCAATTTTCAATAGGTTGACAGGTTTGATTGCCGGAACGTTCTTTGCCTTTAGCGGGTTTGATATCCTTTACAGCAGACTGGCACAACAGGAAGCCCTCACGCTTTTCTTGATCACTGCGTCGCTCTACTTCTTTTGGATGGGTTTAATGCGTGAAAAAAAGAATCTCAGATATTCAATTGTTGGGGGAGTAGTGCTCGGCCTTGCAATTGACACGAAGTACATTGCTCTGCTACTTCCGGCAACCTTCCTTGTTTATTTTCTAGTAATCGGTCGAAACTGGTCTAGATTCAGGTTCATAAACAAGGAGACCAGAGAGCGACTGCTCAGCAAAGAGTTTGGCCTCTTGTTGCTGATTGCATTCATGATCTTTCTACCCGTTCTCGTCGATCTGTACTTGAGTGGAGTCGATGCATTTTACTGGGATCTTTTAGGAAAATTCGTCAATACCTCTTCTCCTTTCTACAGGTCGTTCAATCCAGCGTCTATATTCACCAGCGCGATTTCAAGCTATAGTCAGTTGCTCTCCTTCGTGTCATCATTTACCTCCTCTAGCGAGGCCATATTTCCAGCTTATAGCCTATACGCGACGCTCACCACTTTGTCTCTCTTCGCTGTGATTATCTACTATTTGAGAGCCTTCTGGAAGGGCTGGAAGGCAGAGACATTCGTTTTTCTTCTTTTTGTTATTGTCGTTGTGTTCTTTTTGTTCTACCAGACTAGGTTCCAGTATTATCAGCTCTACACATTTCCAGCTTATCCTCTAATGTTCGGGCGTCTGTTTGATAGATCTATTTCGAGGTTCGGTTCCAGTATTGCCCGCGGCGCGCGAGCTGTGAGACCATTTGCTTTCGTAGTATTCTTGCTACTGACCGTTGTCTTTTCTATTGGAATAATCGCTGGTACCACTAGCGCCGTATACGGACAAGGTGCAAACGACGATCTATTGACCTTCTTTCAAAACATCAAAGCCAGTGGCCAATCCAACGTAACAATAGCAGTTACACCAGTAGAAGGTCTCCAGTTCGTTTCATACTACCTTCGCCAGATGAATATCAGCGCGACGATAATAACTCTGGCCGCAATAGCTTCTGCAACGGATCCTCCGAGCTCAAAGATTCTTGAAACGCCCATCCAGTCCACCAACTCGATATACAACGAAGTGATCACTCTAGTTCCACTTTCAGAATATAACCCTCAATACATCGTTCTAGGTACAGACGAGTATCAAACCATATTCACAACATCAATGAAAATGTACATCGCCCAAAGTTACGTGCCACTTATGACTTCTTCTGGCTTTACTATCTTCCAGCAAGCTGACTTTTCAAACGGTCTCTCATAACCTTGTCTTCAGGTTTCCGAGTTGGAGCAGCATTTCATGAATGGATATGATCCGGGGAAAATAGCCACTGATTCGCCTAAATACAGCATTTGCATAACACATCGCAACAACGAACCCTCACTAAAGCACTCTCTGGATAGCCTCATAGGACAAATCGATAACCGCTTCGAAATCATCGTGGTGGACTCGGCCAGTTCCGACGGATCGCTTGAGTTACTCCAAGAATACTCCAAGAATGGATTGATCAAACTAATCTCTGAAAATTGCACACGCGGTCGAGGTAGGCAGATAGCGCTCAATCAATCCAGAGGCCAATATTTGCTTACAAACTTTGACATGGACGATACTTTTCTCCCAGTTATCAAAAGATTGCTTGAGATATATCATCAAAAGTTCGAAGGAATCATGTTGAGGATTGTCTCGCCAAAGAAGATTGGCAGGTGGGGAGGTTATTTTGCAAACACAATTGCTCCCGCTCAACTCGTAAAGAAATTGGGCGGCTGGGCCGATGTTCAATTTGGCGAAGATATTGATCTTTGGTCCAGGGCCGCAGCTGAAGGAAAGTATGGATGGATCGAGTTTGACTTGATAGAGTCTACTTTCGACCACGCAGAAAATAGTTCGTTTTGGAAGAGATTAGTCACAAGGTGGAGGATTAATCGAGACTTTAGAAAGCTCGGTCTCACAATCAATGCTGGCACCACACCTTCCAAAGTGCTCAAGATCCTATCTTCGATTCGCTATCCTTCTGCAAATCAAGAGTTCAAGCGAAGCTTTTCTTCATTCAATTCGAGCAATTATCAGTTGTCTCAGAAATATAGACTAGATCCTTGACTTTCACTGTCGCAGGGCACATATGGATCTAGAAACCATAGATCCGTTATGATAGAGATACGCCATATGTGGTTGCAAGATGCTGGAACCAATAGAACACGGGGGTCCTCTGAGAGAAATCAGGTGTTTGTGAGTAAGAGGAAAACGCATCAGTGTAGAAGGGCTCTAGCACGCTCGCGTGTATGTATAGACAATAGTAGTACATCACCTGAATCCAGTAAGCATCTAGCGCCGCTCTATCTGGATTGAACATTATCTGCGCACCCGTGCTCGGATCAACGCCAGTGCTCCACGCTTCTGCGACCCATAAGCTCTTGGTTGTATGTATCTGGCTTATTATCGAC
>DAHVAI010000330.1 GCA_027314685.1 Nitrososphaerota archaeon
CTGAATTCTCAGAGATCGAGTTGTTTTTCAAGAAAGTTGTAGATCCATTCGTTTCTGAAATAGGATTTAAGAAGAAAGAGATGGGCACCAGTAAACATGAGAGATTCTGGTTGAATGACGAGATATTCTATGAATTGGATAAGTCTGCGATAGTTGTGGTTGATTTAACCGCTTTAAGGCCAAATTGCTTAATCGAGTTAGGGTATGCAATGGCTAAGGGTAAGAAACTAATTCTCACTGCCATGAAGGGCACTGTTCTACCATTTGATGTGAAAATGATAGATTGCTTGTTCTGGGAAGCTGATTCTGACTTTGAGGATTTTGTAGACCAATTGAGAAATTATTGGCAAAGACTATCAATTTATCCAGGTGAGCATTCGGGAGGGGATACATGATGCATTCAGCAGAGGATACGTCACTTTCTGAGTTATATGTCTCTGTAGATATCGAGGCTTCTGGCCCTATCCCTGATAAATACAGCATGCTGTCCCTAGGCGCATGTATAGTGGACGATCTCGCTTCCCACTTCTATATAGAATTGCGACCCATTAATGACAACTTTGAGCCGAGAGCGCTAGAAGTATGTAATCTCTCTATGGAAGAATTGGTTATGAAAGGAGTAGAGCCGATCGATGCTATGCGTAGATTCGGTGATTGGATCGGCAAAATGAAAGATCATGGTAAGAAAAAACATGCAATTTTCGTCGGCTTGAACGCATCTTTTGATTGGCAGTTCGTAAACTGGTATTTTTGCCGTTATCTGGGAACAAACCCCTTCGGCATAGATGTCATCGACATAAAGTCGTTTTACATGGGTCTTAGAGGTAAACCTTGGCTTATGACATCATCGAGTCGGATGTCTAGGTGGTTGGGTATTCATCAGGTCAACAAACACAATGCACTTTCTGATGCTCAATTTCAAGCGAAGATATTCTCACAATTAATGGCACTAGCTTTTTCCCACAAACAGGACTAGGCCGGAAGTGAGATTAATATGATTGCTCACAACTCTGACTGCAATTTCAATGGAGAAAGCTGGAGCCAAAGTAGCCATCCTCTATACCAAGATGCAAGCGTAATATGGTCTTATCTGAAGGTTAAGAAGCTTGTGATTGAGCGTGGATTTTTCAGTGAAATCGATTGGCAGGACAATGTAAATTTCGAAAGCTTATCTGAAAGTGAATTCCTCAGGGAGTATGCTTGGGTGGTTCTTTCATCCGGAATGCGAGTAAGTGTTGTCAAGGGACTGTTCGTTAGCTTTTCAAAGGCATTCTATAACTGGAAAGTATCCAGCCTCACAGGGCGAAAAATTCAAACGGCAAAGAAGCGAG
>DAHVAI010000342.1 GCA_027314685.1 Nitrososphaerota archaeon
AAAGTTAGAATCTCTCAAAGGCGAGAGGGACCTGGAACACATTTCTTGAAGATCTCTACTTCCAAGAGAGAAAGAAAGAAGGCATGAACTCTCTATCTAAATTGAGAGAGATATTTGATGATGCGGATCTTGACAAGACAGAGGCACCGTCAAAGAAATTTAGGAAGGAATTCAAATTACGTTGATTTTCGAGACATCGGCGCTTATTCATACGATACGAAGGAAAAGCTATTTTGAAGAGGGTACTATATCCATCATCACCGTAATCGAAGCCCTGCGAGGAATAAAAGATGCTGAAAAGCGGGAAAATACTTTGTGCTTGTTAGAGCAGGCTTTCGAAATTGTGGATGTTGATCTAGATGTGGCTCATTCATACTTGACGCTGCATTTTGAACTCAAGCGGAAGGGAGAATCATGCTCTGACGCAGATGAACCGATTGTTGCAACCGCCCTTTCGGAAGGCGAAACCTTGTTGACTGCCGATAAAGGTTTCCAAAATTTGAACCATTAATCGAAATAAGGCCTGTCGCGAAATAGAGGATTCCGTAGCCTATCTCTTCTTGGCCTTGATGTGCGAGCTATGGTAGGGAAACCGGTACTCTCCAATATTCGTAGTTGATACATGCCCGATCTGGATGTCGTGAAATCCAGCGCTATCAAGAAGTCTTTTGTATTCAGAATCAGTAAGCGCCCCTGCCATGCATGCAGACCAAGAATCCATGTCTTCCCGCGCGATTTCAGGAATCTCCTTCGGGAGCGTAACATCTGCAACGGCAAAGACTCCATCGGGTTTCAGGACTCGAAATGCTTCCTTGAATACAGCTAGCTTATCGGGCGAGAGATTGATCACGCAGTTAGATATCACGTAATTGACGCTGTTTGATTCGATGGGCAAGTGTTCGATTTCTCCCAGTCTAAATTCAACGTTAGAATACTTCTCTCCATACTTTGCTTTGGTTTCTCTTGCGCGCCAGATCATTTCTGGAGTAGCATCCACTCCAATGGCTTTCCCCGCACTACCAACAAGCAGCGAAGCTCTGAAAATATCAATTCCTCCTCCGCTTCCGAGGTCAACCACCGTATCGCCGTCCTTGATATTTACAAGAAGCAAAGGAGAACCGCAGCCAGCGTTGATTGAATGTGCCTCAACCGGAATGGTTTCTCCGATTGTGATCAAACCTTGCTCTTCGCCACAATTTCCACCACAGCACGAAGACTCGGAAGATGACGCAAGCTTCGAATATCGATCCTTGACAGCTTTTCTTATCTCCAGTTCAGTCATGGTCCGTTTTCTAGTACTCAAAGGTATTTATTGACTCGTTTACTGAAAGAAAACTCCACGTATCAAGAGAAAATACTAAAGTGTTTCGAATCTGCCTTTAATTGCTCCAAACGCGTGAGCCTATTACGAGATTAAGCGATCTAGTATATCTGATTGTAAACTGTTGTTGTCGCGACGCCGGTAGCTCCACAGGAATCTGTGACTTTGATGGCATAGGTCCAACCTGCCAGGATCCATCAATCAATATTTCTTCCCATGCTCCTATAAATAATTGCCATTTGGAATTGCACTAGCAACTGAGATTAGTGGGTACCGAAGAAAGTACTTCTGAACGTACTCCGAAACAAGATGAAGCGTAGAAGAATGACGCGCGCTAATCAATGCTATGAATTCATGGCAAAATAAGGAATATAAAAGAGGAGAATAATCCCTAAATAAAATCTAACACAACATATATGAATATATGAATATATGTATAAGTCAACTCATGCTCGAGGATCCCGCAAGAAGCGTCGTCAACGAACTCTCGCTCCTAGATAGGCTTCTTCCTGTATGGATATTCGTTGCAATGTTTGCAGGAGTGCTATTGGGATACGCGTTCCCTGAAATCGGCCCCCTAATCAATTCGTTTCAGATTGATTCTGTTTCTCTCCCAATAGCAATCGGGCTAATCTGGATGATGTATCCTCCTCTGGCCGGAGTGAATTACAATGAGATTGGTAAGGTGAAGACTGCGAAGAAGATGATGAGCCTATCCTTGATCCTGAACTGGATGATTGGGCCGTTCTTGATGTTTGGGTTGGCTTGGGTGTTCCTTCCAGATTTCCCACTGCTGAGAGACGGAATAATCATGGTGGGTCTCGCTAGGTGCATTGCGATGGTTCTCGTTTGGAATATGCTTGCTGGAGGAGATAGCGAATACGCTGCAATTATCGTTGCTCTGAACGCAGCGTTTCAAATTGTATTCTATTCTTTGTACGCTTATTTCTTTATCACAGTATTGCCGGTTTGGATTGATCCCCATGCCTCAGCCACCATTGTTAACATCAATCCTTGGGACATTGCACGAAGCGTTGCAATATTCCTCGGTGTCCCCTTTACAATGGGAATAGTCACCAGATATTCTCTCCAAAACAGGAAGCGGAAGGACAATTGGTATGAGGAGAAGTTTCTAAAGAGACTAAAACCTTCTGCCTTGATAGGTCTACTCTTTACTTTGGTGATAATGTTCAGCCTGCAGGGGAAGTATTTCGTCCAGCTACCTCTGGAAATCGCAAGGGTAGCAATCCCGCTTGTTGTTTACTTCATGGTGATGTTTGTCGCTTCCTTCCTCCTTTCATGGAAACTGAAATTCACTTACGAGGAAACTGTAACCACTTCGTTCACCGCGGCAAGCAATAATTTTGAGCTCGCAATCGCAGTTGCGATTGCCGTATTTGGCTTGGATTCAAGCCAAGCATTCGCGACCACTGTCGGACCTCTGATAGAGGTTCCAGTAATGATAGGATTAGTATACGTGGCGCTCTGGTTCAAACCAAGACTCTTCAAGATGATGTCTCAGTCGAATAGAATAGGAAGAACGGAAATCGTGAAGGAAAGTATCACAACTCAAGACTAGAGGGTGGAATGAAAAACATGGCGGCGAAACTGCAAATCAGCGCACCGGTTCAGAAGCTTGTCCAGTTGGGTGTATGCTCAACTTCAGACATCAAGGACGCAATTTCAAGTGCGGACAAGCTCTCGACTCCAGAATATCAAAAGAAGATTAGAGAGGCTGAAAGACTCCTTGGGATAGTAGGAGAAGCTAATAGAATCAAGATTCTTCTACTTCTTTCAAAGCGTGAGATGTGCGTCTGCGAACTCGAGTCGGCTTTGAAACTCCCCCAGCCCACCGTCTCACATCATCTTACACTTCTGGAGCAGAGTGGACTGCTTGCGAGGATTAAGAGAGGAAGGTTTGTTTTCTACAGCATGAACGAAACTCCTTTGATCGGGCTGCTTCAAGAAATGATCTTCTAGAACTCAAGTGAGTAGATTGCCAGAAGACACTGCAAATGGCAGGAAAATCTTGTTCGCATGGATGGAAAATTCTAGCCGTAGTCAGACGGCAGAAGGGTTCACTATGTCAAAAGGTATCACAGCTTCAAGCGCAGGCACTACCCCTGCGAACAAAGTTAATCCATTTGCGATTGAAGTGATGAAGGGGAAAGGAATTGACATCTCAGGATCCAAACCAAAAGCAAACACTGAGCAAACGACGCAGGATACCAATGTTGTCGTTCTAACTGACTCTACGCTAGAGAATTCGATATCAAAGAACATTCAGAAAAAGTCTGGAAAGAAACTCGTTGAGTGGTCCGTCACAGATCCTCGAGGACTGTCAATTGGGTTAGTGAAGTTCATAGGGAATAACATCGAGAAAGAACTGAACTCACCCCTATCGCAGAAGGATTTCAATTGACCAATTCAATGATCAATGTCTTCCTCTTTGTCTGTGTTGAAAACGCTGGTCGTTCGCAGATGGCGGAAGCTTTTGCAAGGAAAATAGGACTGTGCGCATCCAGTGCTGGAACCGTGCCGTCGACCAAAATAAATCCAGTTGTAGTTCAAGCAATGAAGGAAAAAGGGATTGACGTATCAGAGAACATCCCAAAATCACTCACATCAGAAATGATAAACGATGCAACTCTGGTTGTCACTATGGGTTGTTCCGTCGAGGAGGCCTGCCCGAAGCCCATGCTCGCTCAGATGCAGAAAAAGCTCATTGATTGGGCCCTTCCTGATCCCAAGGGTCAGCCAATTGAGAGGGTGCGCGAGATCAGGGATGAGATTGAGAGAAGGGTAATTCAACTTAAATCTCTTGAGTTGCACTGAGCATAGTCGCCTCAGAAAGGTTTTAATTTCACTTGCACGAATTTGAGGAATTAGCTAGTTCGCGAGATACTGTATATTGTGGGAGCAAGTCAGAGTGAATTTGATTCCTGCGCAGTTGTTCTATAGATAGTTAGGTGAAAAGTAGATGGCAAAATATGTGCTTGTTTCGGATACGACATTATCACACGATTACAAAAACTTCCCGCTGCTGGACTTTCTGCCAAGTGCGCCTTCGGACATGTTACCTGAGATCATATACAAGTATCTAAAGGGCAAACCTCCGCCGGACATCAACGGCAGAGCTTCAAAGGCTACGTATCCGCTCAGGAAACTTGAAGCTGCTCTTCTGCAAAAACACGCGACCGAAGATGTGGTTGTTGCTCACGAGGATCATATAGAGGACTTCATTGGTGACGATACCGAAATTATCGGCGTCACCACAATGGATCCTTTTGGGCTTGCTCCTCTTACCATGTCGTACGCTCTTCTGTTCGGAACGACCGGACCTGCCTACGTGGAGAAAGAATTTAGGCGTCTGCTTAAGAGGGTAAATGCAGCGAGAAAAGGAAAGAAGGCAAAGCTCGTGGTAGGCGGCCCTGGAGTCTGGGAGCTCACAGTCCATCCTGATGAGCTTGACAAGAACAACATCGATTACGCGTACCAAGGTGAATGCGAGGATGTCGTTGAGGACCTCTTTCAGTATATCCTAGACGACTCCTCGCAGAATAACCAGTTCTTCAGAGGTTTCCAGACTTTTGATTCAAGCTTTCACAAGTCGTTTGTGGGAGACCAGCGTTTCATCTCAAGGTACCAATTCTCAAAGCAGTTCCCTAAATTGGAAGACATTCCTGAGATCGTCAACCCAACGATAAAGGGTTTCATTGAAACGATGCGCGGATGTGGAGTCGGTTGTGATTTCTGTGAGGTCACCCTGAGGCCCCTTCGCTACTATCCTCCAGAAAAAGTGCGAAAAGAAATTGCCGTCAACGTAAAAGCTGGCATTGACCACGTCTGGCTACACAGCGATGAGATTTTCGCTTACAGACATGGGAAAAACTACGTGCCCGATGGTGACGCACTCGCGGAGCTTTTTACAGCCATCATGACTGCGCCCGGAGTCGCTCACACGAATCCGACGCATGGAAGAATTTCCATCCCTGCTGCCTATCCTGAAATGCTGAAGAGATTATCGGAGATAATCAAGGCAGGGCCGGACAACTGGATAGGACTTCAAGTGGGAGTGGAAACTGGAAGTGACCGCCTTGCAAGGATCCACATGCCTAACAAGACATTGCCACTGAAGATAGGCCCAGATGGCTCGTGGAGGGACATTGTCTGGAAGGGAACCTATGTCATGAACAAGTACTACTGGCGACCGGCGTTCACTGTCCAGGTGGGTCAGGCGGAAGAGAGCGAGGAGGACAACTGGGAAACAGTTGCACTGATCAACCAAATGAGCAACTCAGTCCTTGACGACGGTAGGCCGTTCGAGTTCACGATAACACCAATGCAGCATGTGTCTTTGGGACACCTCAAGAGCAGGGACTTTTCTACGTTCCAGTTGAACGAATCACAGCTTGCAGTATACTACGTATCGTACAAACACCTCGCGAAGGTCGCAGCGAGAGATGCATTCCAGACTGGCAGGAATGGTAGGAACAGGAGTATCTTCAACCTGCTCGGGACTGGAACTCTGATCTCGCTGGGAGGAAAAACCATGCTTCGAAGCGTCTCAAACCTGTGCAGAAAGCAAGGACTGAGTCTTGAAAAAGCCGGTAGCTATGGGCTGAACGAGAAACTGCCACAGCAACCTATGATACCTGCGATGGCAGTCTAGCTACTTTCTAGGCGCCTTTTCTCCAGTCACTATGTAGACAACAGAGTCGCCTATGTATGACGAGTGGTCCGAGATTCTTTCCAGGTATCTCAGAATTAGAGCAGCTGACATTGCGCAGGTAAGATCTTTCTCTTGCCCGTGAACTATCTTGTCCACGTGCTCGCGATACTTGTCATCGACAAAATCGTCTAGTGTTTTGACATTCTTTGCGAGCTCCACGTCACGGTTTGCAAAAGCTTCTATGCTCATCCTGATCATCTCTCTAGTTGTCTTAGCAGTTATCTCGACGGTTGTGTGGTCGCATCTTGATATGTCTCCCCACATCTCAAGTACCTCAGCAATGTCGTAAGCGTATCTGCCGAATCTCGAGAATCCGTAGGCAATCTCCATCGCTGCCCTAAGAAACCTAAGATCTGACCCTACCGGCTGGAATCGTGCAATGATATCTACGGCTAGTTCGCTGACATCATCTTGAAGCGCTCTTAGTTCCTCAGACCACGAGTGGATCTCTTGCACTTCGTTATTGCCTTCAGAGTACGCTTCGATGGACGTGTTCACTGCCTTTTCTGCAAGATTTGCCATGTCCATGAGCATACTAGCTAGTCTATCCAGTGCGATTTCTATTAGTCTTGCCATCTTGATCGTTTTCCGTTTTTAGACTAATTCGCCGCGGATGTACTTCTCTGTAAGCTCATTTTCTGGGTTTTCAAAAATCTTTGGAACTTCGCCAATCTCTACGATGCCTCCGTCATACAGAAATATCACAGTATTTCCGACACGGGCGGCTTGCTGCATATTGTGTGTCACCAAGATGACTGTGTAATTCTTCTTAAGCTCAACAGTTAGCTCCTCGATCTTTGCAGTTGAGCCAGGATCGAGTGCTGAAGCTGGTTCATCGAAGAGAATGATTTCGGGATTGACGGCAAGAGCTCTAGCAATGCACAATCGCTGTTGTTGTCCTCCGGAAAGCTTTAGGGCATTTTCCTTTAGCCTTTCTTTGACTTCATCCCACAATGCTGCTTGCTCAAGACTTCGTTTGACCCTGTCGTCAAGCTGTTGTTTGGTGGAACACATCTTGTGAATCTTCGGTCCGAATGCAACATTTTCATAAATGGACATGGGAAACGGGTTTGGCTTTTGAAAAACCATACCTACTTTGAGCCTCAGTAGTGCCGGATCTACATCTTTTGAGTAGATATCCACACCGTTAAATTCAACTTTGCCAGAGACCTGAAAATCTGATACTTGGTCGTTCATCCTGTTCAGTGTTCTTACAAACGTGCTCTTCCCACAACCTGAAGGCCCCATTACGACGGTAACCTTTCTTGGCTCGATGTGCAACGAGATGTCCTTTAGAACATGAAGCCGACCAAAATTCACGTTCAGATTGGACACATCAATAACGTATTGTTGCGTCTGTCCTTGGACTGTGATGCTCTCGTCACGTTCCTGAGTTTTTCCCATCATCATTTTCTCCATCTCAATTGCATTTATGCTATATCTTGGAAAATCGTCTCAGCCCGATTCTTGCAACGAGGTTGAACGCCACTATTATAAGTATCAAGATGAAAGAGGCCTCATATGAGAGGTTAATTGCGCTCTGCGACGGCAACTGGGTAAAGTAGAATATAACATAGGTGAGGTAACCAATAGGTTGGCCAATCAACTGCTGTGGAATGTAGTTGCCAAAACCAGCGGTATACAGGAGAGGAGCAGTCTCACCGAAAGCTATCCCAAGAGAGATTATGATTCCCGTCAGTATGCCAGGAAGTGCCAACCTGAACGTGATCCTGTTGACCATTTTTGTTCTGTTAGAACCTAACGCAATAGCTGCTTCTCTGATGCTAAGCGGGACTCTGTTGATGGAAAGTTCCGTAGTCCTCAAGATGTACGGAAGCATTAACACTGAGAGCGCAATTCCCCCAGCGAGTGCTGAAAAACCCCATCCGAATATTTTTGGTGTTGTTTGTGTAAAAAGCAGATATCCGGTGTAACCCAATACTACAGAGGGAACGCCTGCAAGTACGTCTGACATGAATCTGACAATGCGGCTGTGACGGTTCCCGTCTGCAAACTCTGCCAAGTAAATTCCTCCCATGACTCCAAGCGGAACAGCAAATGCAGCCGAGAGCCCGACGAGAAGAAGGGTGCCCAGAATGTAGTTAGCTAGGCCACCTGAGACGAATGATGAGGCATTTGTAGTGACACTCGAAGTAAAAGTTTGCAAAGAGATGAGCGTCGCACCCTTGTAGATGAACAAGTACATCAGGTCACCCAGAGGGATCAATACGACTAGCAACGCGCAAAGGACAAGACACTTTACAATCTTGTCCACCAATAGTCTTCTTTTGTACCGGCTGACTAATCGTTTGAAATCTTCTGACGGTGAAACAGCAATTGTGTGGGTTTCCAAAGTCATTTGCGATATCCGACCTATCACTTTTAGACTCTCATCACAGAACCAGATTCCTTGAAGAAGCCCTGTTTTATTATGAGTCTTGCGACTACGTTGACCAAGATGGTGATTATCGAGAGAACAAGGGCAAGCTCCATCAAAGCAGAGACCGCCATACCTGATGGATCAGTGAATGCACTATCCAATTGAACGGCCATGAATCCGGCCATTGTCTGAAGTGGAGAATAAATGTTGGTTGGAAGAATATTTATCGCACCGCCCGCCACCATTGCAACCGCCATGGTCTCACCGAGCGCGCGGCCCAGTCCCAAGATTACTGAACCGAAAATGCCCACCTTGGCATAAGGAAGCACTATTTTCTGGGTTACCTCCCAGTCAGTAAGTCCCAAAGCCCTAGCTCCATCTCGAAGTTCCTGCGGAGCTTGAATCATAGCATCTCGACTCATGGAAGCTATGATAGGGACTATCATCAGGGCGAGGATTAGGCCGGCATCCATTAAGCCCGGATTGTAGAATCTTCCGCCGAACCCTGGTATGAAGAAGAGATACTTTAGAAAGATATTTTTCTCTACACTACTGACAAATGGTGCAAGAACTTGAATTCCCCAAAATCCAAAGATTACACTTGGGACACCTGCTAGAAGTTCCACGAAGAAGGAAACCGGCGGAGCAATTTTCTTTGAGATAAACTGAGAAACAAGAATCGCAATTCCGACGCCAGTCGGAAGTCCGAAAAGGATTGCAAGCGTTGAAGATATTAGTGTCCCTGTAAGGAAGACCAAAAGTCCGTACGAAGCGCCTTTCAAAGTATGAAAGTTTAAGCCTAACCAGTGAACAGTTAGCAGGCTTCCGTCTAATCTTGGATTCCATGTTATCGAGCCAAAATAATGAAACCCGTTGACAATTATTGAGGGAAAGGCAAATACAAACAGAATCAAAAAAATTACAAAAATAGAAAGGGGAGCACTGGTTGCGAACAGTGCTGTGACGTACTTGTAGATCCGATCAGACAGCTCTTTTCTCTTCTTGCGTAGAGTCAACTTTTCTGTCTGGACCGTCTCTACAGTCTGCAGTACGAATCACCTTAGCTCGTGGGACCGATTTGTGCTATCTGATCCAAACTCAAGGTGACAGTTCCTGATGGAAGTTGGATGAATCCGACTTTGTTAAGGAAGGAGTAGTTGTTGCCATACTGAGGCAATAGACACCAGGTGAGGAGCGTTCTTACGACTTGTGCGGTGTTCGCGTCAGTTTGCGTCTTTGAGACAATTGCGTATTCGTAGTTTATGATAGGGTACGAGTATGCCCCCGGTGCGTAAACGAGCGAAATTGCTTCGTTTGCAGGAGTCTGTGCAGTAAGTTGATTAGCTGCTGCCTGAATGTTTGCCTGTGTTGCGTTCACGAAGTTACCCGCCTTGTTGCCGAGTAAGGCATAGTTAATGTTGGCTGCTAGTGCTTGCGAGAGGAAACTGATTCCGATGTAGGCGATAGAGTACTGGTTCGCTTGACAGGTTGTCACCATTGCGCCGTTGCCGATTGCGGCTAGCCCACCGGCAACTGCTGGCCAGCTAACTGTTGTCGCAAAACCAACGTTGGTATTCCACCAGCTACTTGTGTCTGAGAGATATGTAGTGAATATGAAAGTGTCTCCGCTACCATCCTGTCGGTGAATAGGAATAATAACGTGGTTTGGAAGAAGACTCGCTGCTCCCGGGTTGATTGCTACAATACTAGGGCTATTCCAAGTAGTGATTGAACCATTGTATATTCCAGCTAATACAGCGCCGGTGAAGTTGAGGTGCATTGTGCTTGGTATTCCTGGTATGTTATAGAATATTTGTTGAGCAGATATGGCAAGTGGTATGTTGAGCAGGTTTGGATATTGAGTCATTTGAGTCGGCAGCAAGTACGCATCAGATGCGCCAACCTGTACTGTTCCGCTCGCAGCATCGGAGATTCCTGTTCCACTTCCGGTTCCCGCCGTGTTGACCTTCACGCTAGAATACATCGTTGTGAAGTTTGGGACCCAATCTTGGAAGAGCGGATACAAAAGAGTTGATCCTGTTTCAGATATTGTCGCTGCTGGGAGAGTGGATGGGAGAGTCGAACTGTTTGCGGTTGTGGTGGATACCGATGTTGACACTGACGTTGAGATAGAAGTAGACACTGAAGTTTGGGTGGCTGTTGACACCGACGTCGATGTTACCGTGTTAGTTGACGTTACTGTCTTAGTGCCCATTGATACGGCTGCATAAGCACCGACTACGGCCACTATAATTACGACAACGACTATAGCGACTACCGCGGTGGTAGCTATTGCGCCCCTAGGATTCGAAGATACTCTCTTCAATATAGATTCACGAGATCATCATGCTAAAAGTACCGTCTTTATTTATTGTCAAAATAGAATATGTTTGCTATTGTCTTAACAATAGACTCTATAGACTTTACATGAATCGATTGAATCGATTCGTTGGCCAGTGAAAATATCATGCAAAGATCAAGCAATGTTGCTATTCGAATTTTGTAATATCTTAAGTTGTCGCTTCAACTGTTGCGAGTCGACCAGCGATCTTCCAACGGCATCTCGATATCTTACAAGAATGGCTTTGCTGCGAAGCTTTCTGAAGAATTTGACATCTCGCGTGAGTAACACTTTGTTCTTCTTTCTACTTTCCCAGATCAGGCCCTCGCCGATCAGCAATTGTCTCTCGATCTCTTCGTCGCTAGCTCCATCTCCTAGTATGGCAGGCACCCAAACAGCGTTGATGTTTCTTCCACGAAGATCTTCAGCGAGCTGCGGAGGCAGGCAAGCATCAACTACCGCATCTCTATCGCCTATCTGAGCCAGAAGAAATTCAAAGTTGTACGGAGCCCTACTCTTTGCAAAGTACCTTTCAGACTCGTTTTCAATCATAGACCCGAGATTATCGCGCCAACTCATGTGGAACGCTCCTTGGCCCAGCTCAAGGCCAACTTTCTATATAGCTAACCTATTTACTTTATTTTGACAATAGAGTTCGTTAATTCCTCTTTGAGGACAATCGAGCGAGTGAAGATGAGAGCTTTGACTTCATCGCCAAGTAATCTTCGTTTGCTTTCTCCCTTTGTTCGGTAAGATCTGCTGTAATTTTTTCCAAGGCTTCGCTTGCTGAAAGACCTGAAAGTGAATTAAGAGTGGCTTGCACATCCATAACGACTCCAAGACTTCCTTGTATCCTCACGAGTTGCGTCATTAACGGGTCTGTTTTTCTTGAATCCAGCTCGAGCGTATACCTCAACATTTTACAGTTTTTCCTGAATTCGTGCAACTTCTCTAATGTTGGACTTGCTAGCAAAACCTTCATCTGCTTTTCAAGTATTGATTGGTACTTTCGCAATAGTTTCTTCCTTCGCTTTGACAACTTTGATTCCGAAATCTGGTTTGCCTTGAATTTCGGTATTCCCATCATTCTTAGACTGTCAGCTGCCTTGTAAGTTGCTTTCAATAGATTTTCGCGTGTTTTCTTCATTGCTTCTAGTAATTGTTTGACATCTGGGCTTTCTTCGAATCTATTCAGTTTTGATTGAACTACATCAATGTCCCTGATCTGTGTCGTCGTTTTGAAGAGAGCTCTTGCACACGCCAGATAAGTCCTAACCTTCGTTTTTTTTCTGATGCTTTTCGGCAATATTTCTGTAAGAGCCTGGATTCTGCGCGATGTCGTTCTAATGTCATGAATGGTCTTCTCTTCCGGCCTTGAAAGTAGCGCATCCACTGTCGTATCCAACTTCTCGGTCATCGAGGTAATACGTTTCATGAGCGATTTTGGATTCAAATACGATCCAGCACTCCCAACATTACGAATGTCAAACGCGATTCAGATTTGGCGCTAGATTTTCCCAAACTCGTTTTATGATTTGCTCGAATTTCGAAAGTGTATGGTCCTGGCCTACTATAGAGACTCTATAGGGCTATTGTAAATATCAAGGAAGAGCGTTTATTTGGAGATCGAGCTAAAGATATTAATGCCAAGCAAGAAAAACATAATGTCGCAACTTGAGAATCGCAAGCACAATTTGTCTGTGATTCAAGATGCCATAAATGCTGATGCGCGATCTGCGGAGAAACTGGAATCAGTCAGGAATTTTCTGTCACAGCGTATTGAAGTTCTCGAAAAGGAATTGACTGCCTAGACACCGCTTAGATATTTATCTATCCGAGACTGCAATTCCTGGTACACTTCGCTTATCGGTATGTTTCCATCTATTCTTACCATTCGGTACTGCTTTGCCATTTTGTGAAATTCTCTAGCCATCCTTAATTGATACTTGATGAACGATTCGTAAAGATCGTCAGACAGCCCCATGTCTGCGCCTGATTCGTAGTAGTCCAGAGTGCCGTACTTCTGGAAGACTCTGTGAAAAAGTAGTTCCGGCTTTACGTCCAGATAAAATACGAGATCGGCCTTCGGGGCAAATCCAAAAAGTTCGTGAGACCATCTTGTGGTAAGTCCCCGAACAATGCTTCTTGCTATTAACGTGTAGATGTATCTGTCAGCGATAACAATATACCCTGCCTGCAGGGCAGGTATTATCTTGTGCTCCAACTGATCTACGAAATCTGCTGCGTAAAATAACGTGAGCGTCTTCTTGCCCAATGGAAGTTTCTGTTTTGCCTGAAGAATTCCCTGTCCTATCAGTTCTGAGCGCTTGAGGCCTGTGTTCACGACAGCATGCCCATCGGACTCTAGTTTCGTTATGATAGATTGGATCTGGGTGCTGCGGCCTGAACCATCCGGCCCCTCAATAACAATCAGTCGTCCTTTGACCTGTGTATCCTTGAGGTAGGGGATCCCTTCACCGTAAAATTTCAGCGGGCGTGGATCGTAACTGTGTGCAGTCATTTTACGTCGTCTCCCATTTCCAAAGGCGACGAACCGAGCATCTTCAGCGCTTGTTTTGGTAGAAGTTGCATCACGTTCTCCCTCACCCTGACCTGCTGGTCTTCTATGTCTTGAGTGGCGTCTATTACGGTAAACCCGTCGTGCCCTATCATGTACTCGTACTGTTCGATTATCCTGCTCTGAAAAATTCGGTAGCTTTCTAAGATATCATTGCTCAGGTTCAGATCCATACCGGCCTCATAGTATTTGATCTTGGGCCTACCCACCATGATTCGATTTATTGCGGTGTCTATTGGCACCTGAAAATAGAAAGCAATGTCGGGCTTTACTGCAAAGTTGTAGACTTTCCTTACCCATCGCTCACTGCAACCTCTTACGACGTCTCTTGCGAAGGCAGTGTATACGTACCTGTCAGAGAGTACTATGTAACCTGCTTCCAGCAGTGGAGCGATGTTTCTCTCGTAGCGGTCGGCAAAGTCTGTTGCGTGAAGGAGGCTGAAAGTAGTCGGAGTAAGTAGAGCCTTCTTTTTCCCTTTTGAGGTGATCTCCCTCACGACATCTGATGAGTTCCATTCAGTTGTAAATACAAGCAGTCCTTTGCTCCTCAGCCATTTGTCGAGAAGGTGAAGCTGTGTGGACTTTCCCGAGCCGTCAATGCCTTCTACGACTATGAGTGTTCCTATTGGCTGCTGAGTTGTACTACTAGATTCCGGCAACTTCACTCGAGACCTTCAAGTGTCGGTAATTTGTCAAGTTTGGGCTTTCTGTATTTAACTGAATATTCCAAAAACCGGTCAATTTCATCAGCCAGTTCTTTGACGGAGATGCCGAATAGAGTCTCAGGAAAATGGTGCGTACCTGGTATGACTCTGAACTTAATCTTGGCGCCCCTCTCCGCAACCGAGAATCTGATCCTCGAATCAGTTCGGAGAACTATTTCGAGGAATCTCGACACCCCTGCAAGTTTCTCAATCACATCCTTGCTCTTCTTGCCTTTCAGCATGGACTTGTACTTTTGGTATATCCACTCTGCACTCCTAGGCCGCTTTGACTCCACCAATGTGATGGCGGCGATGAGCTGGTCACGGTGTGACAGAAACGACTCGTCGTTCATAATGGAGTAGAAGACTGCCTCCGGTCTTTCAGACGTTTCAGCCATAATCCACCTTAATTCATACGCTAGTATCTCGGCTTCCTTCTTGTCAATCAGATCTAGGTTCTGAAGCATCCCAGCGAAGTTTTTGATTGCAGGATAGAACCTTTGTTTCCAATCCGGCTTCAGAGTTCTCCTGAGAGTCTTTGACATTTTTCCTCTGTGGTAGGCTAGCGGATCATCTAAGAAGGAGGACAACACGCCATCACGCAATCCATGGGTGCTGACGGTGAGTTTCGCAAAACCAAGCTTTCTCATGATGAATTCGATCACGAGTGCTCCAGCAGCTAGCGTTTCCGCCCTGTCCTTCCCAATCACTCCTACATCGGCAATTTCTCTCGCCGAGAGCTTTGAGAGCTCCCTAGTCATCAAGGAGACAGCTTGGCGTTTCATGCTGTAGTTGTGCAGTTTGTTAAGAGGATAGTCTCTAAGCTCCTGATCCCACCTTGCGAGTGCGCGGAGGTTACCTCCAACGCCCACTAGCATTGTTTCTCTTGCGAGTCCTAACTCAAGAGCAGAGGGAAGCAACTCGAACACCCTATCCTCCATCCTTTCCCAGTCTTTTTGCTTGAATGAACTGCCCGAGTCGCCGTACATCTGTGTAAGTCTGAGCCCGCCCAGAGGAAGCGATAGAATTTTTCGGACCTTGTACTCTCTAGAGTAGACAAACTCTAGGCTTCCGCCACCTATATCGAAGAAGAGAATGTTAGATTGCCCTAAAGACCTTGCAGCACCTGTGTAAGAATAGAGAGCTTCTTCTCTACCGGAAAGAACGCGAAATTTGAAACCAGTCTCTGAGAGAACCTTTTTTAGGAACTCTTCAGAGTTGGCTGCTTCTCTTACCGCGCTTGTTGCCACTGGAATCGTGTGTTTTACTCCGTTGAATTCATTGACCTCTCTGAAGAATCTTAAACCGTCCAGCGCCCTTTGGATCGGCGTCGTGCCAAGAAATCCGGTCTGGCTCAAACCTTCTCCCAACCGAGCTGGTATGGATTTTTGGTCGAATACTGTGAAGGAAGAATCCTGCTTCACATCGTATGTTACAAGTTTAAGCGAGTTAAAGCCTAGATCTATTACTGAAATCTTCAAGTGTTATCCCATGTTTTTGATCTGTTTTGGAGTGAGTAACCATCGGAGCTCACCCGAGGCTTTTGGCGTGAAGGAATCGATTTGAACCCTTGCGAGCCCTGCTTTTTTCAGGGAGATTTTGGCACTCAGACTGCCTGAGATGATGTCGCTGATGACTGTTGTCATGAATGGTTCGTGTCCCACAAGCAGCACGTCAGCGTCTTGTTTCATCTTTGACAAACGACGATAAAGGTCTAGTCTGTTTGCCTCAGGTTTTAGTTCATCCCACATTTCCAATTTACCCGCCTGCTTGTAGACTTTTGAAACAATCTCAGCTGTCTCTCGTGCTCTCGCAAGCGGGCTGGATGTGAATTTGTCAAATTCAATATCCATGTCCTTCATGGATTCGGCTATTTCTTCAATTTCAGCTACTCCAGAAGCTGTAAGAGATCTCTCGAAATCCTTGCTCGGGATTGTGATTCTTCTGCCCGCTTCCCCGTGACGCAGGAAAAAAACGTTCACAGTCTAACCATTTCAGGCCCTTCTATAAGAAGTTCGGTGGCTTGATTACGGCCACTGCAAGAGTATTAGGGCGCATTCGCTTATGCACTTGCGACTATAGTGTCATATATTGAACACTATAGAAGGTATCTCTAGACATTCATAGGAGAGACTTTCTGTAATCCTTTTCCAGTGCCGGAACATATTTGTCCCAGACATCCTTTGCGGATTGCTCAAACTCCTTTCTCGAGGGACCTTTCCCATCTTTCCACCTGTTCTTCAGCACCATGTCGAGTCTAGTGGAGTTGGGAGACAACCGAGTCAGTTTGTACTCGCCTATTTCTAGGTCTTCTTCGGCAAAATAGTCAAGATGCCATGCAAATGTTTCAGGATGGAGCGTGACAACTCTCACTGCTAGCTTGGGCTTTCCGTCCATTCCATTCTTGTAACTTGCATATACAGCTCGCTTTCTTGACTTTTCAAGGATTATCCTGGGATACTTTGCTTCCGTAATCATGCTATCTTCCGAGCTGTAGTCAGTACACCAGTCGTATACGAATTTGATTGGGGCAGCGAAAACTCTGGAGTGTTTGTAGGTGACCAAGATATGACTGCGTATGCCGAAAATTTGATTTAAGGATATGTTTGCGCCACTACGTTGAAGGAATTGATGCCCTGAACCTGCCAGATTCACTAGTGGCGCTTCCACAAAGGTAGTCTATGTTTATGCCGACCATCTTTCGTGAATTGAGTGTCCCTGAACTTCTTTCCTCTTTCCTTTCGCTCTGAGTT
>DAHVAI010000349.1 GCA_027314685.1 Nitrososphaerota archaeon
CCGACAAGTGTGATTATCGGAATGTTACCAATTTTGGCTTTTACCCAACTTGGAGATTGTTCGAATATCGCTTTTGCCTTGAAAGGAAGCAATATTCCTGCGAAGTTCGTTATGAAGAATACCAAGTTCAATAAGATTGTAGTGTTGGCAAAAGCAACTGCAAAGCTTGTGTATACGAAAAGAACTAGGAGTATCTCTCCGATTATTGCTGTAAGCAGGATCGCTTTCACTGGCGATTGGAACCTTGGATTAACATCTGAGAGCCTCTCTGGACCGACTCTGTCAAACGACCACGCGAACATATTTCTTACGACTGGTATGAAATCTGTTGGCGTGAGCCAAATCCATGCCAACCCAAAGCCGAGTGCCCCAAGAATCTCAATAATGGGATTCTGATGAATCAATGTGAACAGTGAATTCACTGATGCGGAAATAGGTAACGCTAGATTGGAGCAACACGAAGCTAGGTAATTTGAAGCAGAGAAGAAATTATAACCGAAGGCAGAGTAGATTGCGTATGCCCAGGCAGCAAAAAGCAACCCTCCAATCACTAAGCTTCCAACTATCGAAATTGGCATGCTCTTGGAAGAACTCTTTGCTTCCCCTGCACTGTATGAAGCGAAGTTGAAACCAATCAGTCCTGCCATGGCATACACCAATCCTCCTATCGTACCAGATAATGTCCAACCAGTCTTGTACCCATTGTTGACAGCAGTCTGAATGATACCGTTGTAGGTTATTCCTTGTGCCGCAAAATGAGAATTGAAGGCACTGACGAATGTTCCGTGAGAAACAGTTAGTAGGAATACTATGTTAACAATCGTACCTACCATTACAATAAAGAACAAGATTTTCATGAAATTCCAAACCGGCCTCCCAAGGATCATAAGAATAGTTACACCAAAGATAAGCACGGTGCCTGTTACTAATTCACCTACTTGAGTGGCAAACCAAGATGAATCCGCAACCAGCGTTTGGCTGCCCACCATTTGACCTATTGTCGCAACGAACACATTTAGGGCGCTTGAAGGAAATACGAATCCTGCATCAGCAATGAAACTGATCACGGTCAATGTGAAGAGCCAGTTTGTCATAAAACCTAGAGCTGGATGTATAGCTCTACTGACGTAAACATAATCCCCTCCAGTCCTGGGCATGGAAGAAGCTAACATCGAATACAATAGTCCTGGACCTAGTCCTACCAATGGAATAGCGAGAAGGAATGCAAGAAACATATTGCTCTGAGGGAAAGCGAAAGGACTGAGCGTTACGATAAAAACGATTCCGACAGCTGGCATTATCTGTCCGTAGCTCAAGTTGAAAAGATCGAAGGCGGAAAGCGACCTTACAAGGCCTATCGCCTCTCTCACGAAAAGTTTCTTTTCAGGTTGTTCTTTTGAGGCCATGATATGTTAGTGGGCGCGAAACATACTCTCAGATTTAAACATCGTGGCGATGATCTTTGAAATCACTAGCTAGGCACAGTTCTCGGAAAAGAATCGCTAACTGTAGAATTCACGCGCGTGAATTCTATAATGTTCATTTACCACTCTCAAGGATACGCACATAATGATATTGCAGGAACGAAGGAAGATTCCGTTGGAACTTCTTGAAAACGATAATCCGACTAGATTTGGTCATTGCGAGGTAGATGATCTCATATCTTCTTTATCTACAAACGGCCAACTTTCGCCAATCCGTGTCAGGCCTCATCCCACAAACCAAGACAAGTTTCAAATCATATTTGGTAGTAGAAGAGTAGCAGCAGCAAGAAAGCTTGGTTGGAATACAATAGATGCAGTAGTAGCCCCGGCCACAGATGCTGAAGCGCTAGTACTGGCCTTCTGTGAAAATTCAGATCGGAAGGATTTCACTGATCTTGAAAAAGCGCTGATCATTAAAGGATTGCACGATTTGACTGGCAAACCATATGCAGAAGTGGCAAAAATCCTTGGAAAATCTGCGTCATTTATCTCTCAACATTCGGCCATGCTCAAACTCTTTCCGGAGACAATTGGAACCAAAGAAGAGAGATTTCGCATACTTTCTGCTCTAACAGAAATGCATGCGAGGGTTCTTTCAAAAATCGAAAACCAAAATGAGCGATGGAACACAGCAAAGTTAGTCATAGCTTCAGGAATGTCCGCTCGCGAGCTGTTGAAAGTTTACGTGAGACGATCTGAAGATGCTGGAAAAAGACATGCTCGAAGGATCTCAGATGAGAAGGAAATTCGGGAGCTCATATACGAGACGATCAACGGAATGAATCTTAGAGATGTTCAGCTATGTACTAAACGGTTCAGTCGCGACTTCACTCTCTTGGATGATTTCCCGCCATACCAGAAACTGGGAGCAGAAGAAGCAAAGGATCATTTTCTCAACGTTCTAAGGAGTGTTGACGATTTCCATCAAATCATAGAGGATGTCCATCTAAAACTGAGAGAGAAATTCGCGTATGCAATTGTCTTCACTTTGTATGAACTATCATCCGGTGGCAAGACTATCTCAACAAGGTCAAGAGGAACATTGGTCTTTGAAAAGGAGGATTTTTGGAAAATCACGCACCAACACTGGTCTACTCTAGATCCAGCACTACTCTTGAATTTTCCATTCAGGAAAACTCAAGTTTCACATGGTGGTGGTACCGACAGAAAACTTGATCATTTTAAAACACATTCAGAATATTTTCTTGATAGTCCAGCTCGCGCGTGAAGCGTAGTGCCTCTCACCTTAGCGAGCCGAGAATTACATTAGAAATCAGAGTTTTGTATAAACAATCCTTTTTGGACGATGAATGCATCTTGCAATAGTT
>DAHVAI010000222.1 GCA_027314685.1 Nitrososphaerota archaeon
CAATGCACACACCACATACTTAGCACCCAATAGCTTTAGAGATTTTAATCGATGCATTCCGTCCAGAGCCACGTGCGACTTTTGATCTATGAGAATGGGATCGCGTTGATAACCTGTACTCCTCATGTTGTTGGCCATCGAGCGAAGGCGTGAGGGAATTGTTTTCTCGTGAGGCCTTATCTGATCGACAGAGAATATCGATAGATGAATATCGATTCGACCCACCCGTACAGAGATCAATCAATTGCGGATTGTTCCGCTAGTATTTCAGAGCTTCATTCTGCTTGCTGAGCAATTGTTCCGCTTTCGGCCCTGGCAGAAGTGTCTTCTACATCCTCGTCATCGGGCTCAGATTCTATCTTTTCTGCAGTTACATCAGCCGCCAAAGCAGTAATTGCTCCCGCTATCTGGTTTCTGAGTGCCCTGTTTCTGATTATAGCTATTTCATCAAGCGCTTTCTTGTTTGCTTCAAAATCAGTAGAAAACATACCAGGATGCTTGGCCAAGAATTCCTCGGCAAGTTTCTTTACCTTACTCAATTAAACCACTCGTACTTCAGCACCTTCATATTTCGAAATTGTGTAGCTCCTTAAGTTTCCTCAGACCCTTAATCAGTCTTACGTTGATAGATAATTCTTCGAGTTCGAGCTCGTCAATTCGCACGTCTGATCAAACGGCAAATTGAGCAAATGACTCATTTGAAAGACAACACTACTAACAAGAGTAGAATTGCTTGGCGCGTCATGCAAGGATCGGAATCTGGTTGGTGAGTCAGTCTCCGCTAGAATGAATCTTCGGTCCGACATCTGTATGAGATTACCCATTCTCTTTGAGAATATTATGGAAGGGCCAAATGAAGTGTACATGCCTAGTGCGTGAATCCTCTTGAGCTCGTTTTCATTCCCTGCAAACCAGTGAAACAGCGTCCCCGACTTTAGAATATGAGTCGAAAGGAGTTCTAGTACTTCCAAGGTAGAATCTCTGCAATGAATTGAAACAGGTAGTTTCGTCTTTTCGGCCAACTCGAGCATTCTTTCAAAGAGATACCTTTGATCTTTAACTCGGCCGTAGTTTGGATCCAGTCCGATCTCGCCAATTCCACTCGCGGATTTCGATAAGAGGAAAATCTTTTCTGTCATGTTATCGATCTCTTCTTTCGAGAGATTACCCGGATTTCGGAATATTTCCGGGTGGATTCCAACAAAAGGGACCACTGACGCAAATTTCTTCGCAATATCGAGATTTCTAACTGACGCATCTACGGTTACGGAGTTTGAAATAACGCGCAAGTTACTTTGATCATGAGATGACAGAAAACCCTCCAGCTCAGGAGAATCAAGATGCGCGTGCGCGTCGACTAACTTCAATACAATCAGATGGACGGCGAGATTTTCCAGACGGCCTTTACAGGCGGCAGTCTAGGCTGGATGATGGCGTTTCTGTCCACTTTGAACTCGCTCCTGCGAACGTGAAAATCACACGTCATGCATCTCGCGGTCACGAATTTGTCTGTTCTGTAGATTTTGGCAAGCTTTCCGACGCATCCTTCTTCTTCCCCCTTGAACACGCCGGGCAGCGAGTACTTCCAGACCATGACTTCCTTTGACTTGAACATGAGCTTCCAGCATTTTGCACAATAGGCAGAAACGTCTGGCCCACTCCTCATCAGACTGAACGTGGGATGCTGGCAATCTTTAGGCATGTCCAGAATATGCGTTTTCGCAACTTGAATTTAACTCTGTCCTTGATTCGGGCCTGATCACAAGCATCAATTTGGCTTGCATGAATGGTGCGGGAGGTGGGATTTGAACCCACGAACCCCTAAGGGACAGGAGTTCCGCTCTATGCTAATGTCATGGCATAGATCCTCAGTCTCGCAAGTCTGCCAGCTGGCAAACCACCTGCGCCTTTGACCAGGCTGGGCGACCCCCGCACGTACTTTCCTCCGATTCGTTTTGACTTTCTTTAAGTTTTCTTGGGAGCGCAAATCCAATATGCTTCTTAATTGCCCCTTTAGAGTATGTCAGAAGTAAGCGAAGGCGATGTTGCACCCGATTTCAGGCTAGAGTCAGATGACGGTAAGAGCTACTCACTATCACAGTTTCGTGGAAAGAAAGACGTGGTACTCTACTTCTACCCGAAAGACGACACTCCAGGTTGCACCAAAGAGGCATGCTCGTTTCGCGACAACGTGTCCAAGTTCGTTGGAAGAGATGCTCAGATAATAGGCGTGAGCCTTGATGATATTGACTCGCATTCAAAGTTTCGCCTAAAATACAATCTTAATTTTCCCCTGCTTTCCGACCCTGGCCACAAAATTTCCAGCGCATACGGCGTATTCAAATTGAAGAAGATGTACGGAAATGAATTCTGGGGCATTGAAAGATCAACTTTCGTCATCGACAAGTCTGGAAAGATCAGGAAAGCATTCCGCCACGTCCAAGTCGACGGTCATACCGATGAAGTCCTGAAGAGTCTCTAGAAAGACTTTTCATTTGTTAGAATCAGTTTGAATTAGCATGGCAAGAAAAAAAACTGAGAAAAGCAGACTGAAAAAGGCTCATAGGAGAGCTATTCACGGCGACCTCCGCAGAAAGATCAAGAGAACAAATCGATAGACCCAATACTGAGCTTTCAATGGTGCGTATGTACTTTCTGAGCTCTTCAAAGCTCACTATATAGCAAAACATGCTGAAGCAAGCTCGCTCATAAGGTTAGGGAGCTCTGTTTTATGCCAACGGCGCGAAACTAACTGTTCCGAGCTTAGAGAGCTTGAAACGCATTGTTCGCTTTGAGTCTTGCTTTCTCGCGCGTCCGCCATTGCGATCGACTATAGCGGTTCTAGTAGGAATCAATGCAGGAATTGCATGACATTAGCTTAGCGCCATCCTGGGTCAATAGGTCCAAGGAAACTCATGTATTTCTGATGAGCGCTACATTCCGGACTGGTCCAATATTTCTCTGATTCAACTTTTGAGTTACCATCGATAAGTCGTAACGATCTGTCAATTCCTTTCGAAATCGATGTGTCACAACGGGGCTATTGAGAATGTCTTTCAAGTTCGGATTCGAGAGTTCAATCCACTGCATTTGAAGGAGCCGAGGACGGAAATCCGCCTAAAAGGACGAAATTCTTTCGCGTGTCGACTTGTATTTCGTTGACGAATAAAAGAAATTGAAAAGCAATACGCTGCGCATTCCTCTAAGAGGCAGGATTTCAAACACTAATTTACAAGCAAAATCTCTTGAATATTGATCAACTGGCTCCGAACTTCGATAATAGGAAAAGCCGATCTTTCCTTCCTTACACTGGAAGTCAAATAGAGTGCATTCGATCCTAAACAGTTCTGAGTTTGAACTCGCAGTAAGGGTTTCCTTTGCAAAGACATTTCTCCTCGACACAGGTAAATTTCTTCTTTAACAGAATCTGAGAAGCTCCTACGATGATTCCCGCCATGATGTAGCATTCGGACTTGCCAGTCCTTCCCGCGGCGGCTGCAAAGAAACAATCCTCGATTCTGACTATTGGTTCTCCCTGGATTCCTGAAAGAATCATTTTGAGAAGTGGTGTGTGAAATACTCCGTACCCGTGATTTTTCCCCAGCTCCATGAATTTCTTAATTACTTCTATCCTTGAAAGCTCCATTTTTTGCATATTCTGACCCATCAGCTCCCCGTACCCCAGACCCATGTCATACAGGATTACTGAGGCCCCGCTCTGGAAGGAGGAGTAGAGCTTTTCCCTTAGTCCCTTGTAGAATTGCTCATCAATTATCATGATGCGCTGTTTTAGGAAATTATCTTCAAGCCGGCCTGAATCAGGGTCGCGACGGATTTGAAATCCAGTGTCTTTATCGTTCAACTAGAATACCAACTTCTGTTGTGTATTGTAAGATCGCCTCATTACCTGACAGCATTGGGAATGGGTCAAATAGAAACATAAAACAATTCAGGATTCTGGCTCAATATGTCTCATCCTGACAAGAATTGTGAACTCTGAGATGGATTTGCACACTCAATAAAGGCCATGTCGGGCATGATCTTCAGTTATTGGAAAAAGTTAGCCGTGGACGGGATTTGAGCCCGTGACCTATTGCTTTCTTTCCAACTTACTTCCGTAATATTGTTACGAGGCAATCGCTCTGGCCAGGCTGAGCTACCACGGCGCGCTTGGAAAAAATAGTTTGCCCGCATTGTATTTAAAATATGTAGCCCGATTAAATTTAGCAGTCATTCACCAAGTGATCATGGTTGGCTATAGTCACCGTTTCTGGCGTTCGTGGAGTTGTCAATCATGATCTCGATGTTTCCCAGTCGTTGGAGTTTGCACTAAAGTTTGGGAACTACTTGAAAGGAGGGAAGGTAGCAGTTGCGACAGACACAAGAAAAACAGCAGAGGTACTCAAAGGGGCTGTCACTTCAGGATTGGTCTTTGCTGGATGCGACGTGTTTGATCTCGGATACTCCTCTACGCCGTCTGTATTCAAGGAGGTTCTCGTAAGAAAACTTGATGGAGGCATTATGATTACTGCATCGCACAACCCTCCCGAGTGGAACGGAATAAAATTTGTGATCGCTCCCGGGCGCGGCATCTACGAGACTGAGCTCTCGGCGATCCAGAATACGTCAGGTGCTCCTGCCCCTCGTATGGGACATCTTTTCTCAAACCGACCGCTTTACCTCGAGGCACTATCCAACAAGGCAGGTAAGCATTCTGCGAATGGTGTGAAAGTCGGACTGGACTTGGCTGGAGGAGTGGGTTGCATGTTTATTCCCAGTATAATTTCCCAGCAAGGTTGCGTTGTTCACTCCATACATACAACACCCGGCATCTTCCCAAGAATAATAGATCCCACAGTAGATCCATTGACAGCGCTCTCAAACATAGTGGTCGATTCCACCAGCGATGTGGGATTCGCTTTCGACTGCGATGCCGATCGACTCGTGATCGTTGACGCGCAAGGAAAGAAATTGAACGGTGATGCGACGCTCCTCATTTGCCTGCGATACTTTTTGGAAAATTCGAGGAACCGGAATGTGGCTGTCAGTGCCGATACGTCTCTTGCCGCAGAGGACCTAGTTAGGGAGTACAACGGCAGAATCATCCGTTCCAAAGTTGGAGAGGCAAACGTGGTAAGAAAGATACTTGAGAACAACTGCGGGGCAGGCGGGGAAGGTAGCTCTGGTGGCTACATAGAGCCAGGATTTGTGATGTGCAGAGACGGAGTCTACGGGGCCACTACCATAACGCGCATGATCAAGGAGGAAGGTTCATTGAAGTATGTCCTATCGCAGTTCTCCGAGTATCATCAGGAGCGCGTAAACGTGCGAATTGACAGGAGCCTCGGTCCTGTGATTCTGAACGAGCTTGCAGCGGCTGAGAAAGGACCAGATCTCACAGACGGAGTGAAGATACTCCCGGACAGCAAATCCTGGGTATTGATCCGAGCATCAAACACGGAGAACTTGATGCGTGTCTCCGCAGAGGCAAAGACTGAACAGCAAGCAAAAGACCTAGTTTCCGTGTACTCGGGCAGAATCAAGGAGATTGCTTCCGGTCTAGAGCATGACGCAGTAAGTTGGGGAGTCAATGACTCGATCGGCAAATACAGTTGAGGAAGAAGAAATCATCAGTCTGATTTGGAAAAGGATTCGCAGACCTCATGGAAAAGATCCTTTCGACGACGATGTTGCATGGGTCTTAAACAGACCGACCAAATGTATCGTTGAGAAGGCAGACATGCTTGTCGCGGCGACGGACTGTCCGAAACAAATGACTCCATCCCAAATTGCGCGCAAATCGATCACATCCTGCGTAAGCGATTTTGCGGCAAAGGGAGTGATGCCTACTTATTGCATTGTATCCATTGGGTTGCCCAAGAAACTCGCGACAAGGCAATACGTGACAGGTCTGGGCGACGGTTTTTCAAAAGCCCAGAAGCGGTACGGCGTAGAGATTATTGCTGGAGATATGAATGCGACTGCAAATGACGTGGTCATTGATTGTTCCCTCTTTGGTTTTTCAGACAGTGTGGTACGTCGTAACGGTGCGAAACCTGGTGACCTCGTAGGAGTCACCGGACCCTTTGGACATCAAAACGCTGGATTGTCGCTGCTATTGGACAAAGCGACATCGAAAGACTTCGAGTTTAGGAAACGCGCACTGTACTCTGTCCTGGAGCCGGTTGCCCGATTGGAGACGGGGACAGAGATTGCTCCCTACCTTTCAAGTTCAATAGATAGCTCGGACGGCTTGGCGCTTTCGCTCTACCACCTTGCAGAGTCTAGCAGAGTATCCATTGAAGTTGATAATCTCCCCGTCAGCAAAGGTCTAGAATCATTTGCCAAAGCCAACAGCAAGAACGTGTCTGATCTTGTCCTCTTTGGTGGCGAAGAATACGAGATAGTTTGTACGTTTGATCCCAAGCACAGGTCCCTGCTCAAACGGTACGGGATCACAATTATTGGAGTCGTTGCTCAAGGAAGACCTTCAGTCTTGTTCGATGGGAATGAGATTCCAAGGCGCGGCTGGCTACATTTTCCAGTATCCTAGCTCTGTTTGATTGCTTCTTCTACCAGTCCTTCGAACTTTTGGTAGATGGATTCGATCTTGTCTTCACTCTCGGATTCTGCAAACACTCTGATTAGCGGTTCTGTTCCGCTTGGACGCAGCAGTATCCAGGTCTTATCATCGACCCATATCTTCAGCCCATCGGTTCGATCAATTCTACCTTCATTTGAGCTCCATTGTTCCAAGATCTCCATAACTTTCTTTTTCTTTTCGTTTGGACATTCAAACTTGCCCTTCTTCTGATGGAAAGCCTGAAGCCTGGAAATTGCTTTTGAGAAACTCTCGCGCTTGAAAGCTAGTGCCTCCAATACAAGCGCAGTGGTCATACCGCCGTCCCTTACAGGAATATGGGGTCCGAAGAAAAATCCGCCGTTCTCCTCTAATCCGAGGGAAGCGTGGCTGTTAATCATGGCTCTCGACACGTCAACGCTCCCAACAGTGGTCCAGATTACACCGCATCCGTGTTTGGCTGCCACGATGCCCACCAGCGAAGA
>DAHVAI010000371.1 GCA_027314685.1 Nitrososphaerota archaeon
TGCAGGATAATGACGATATTGTGAAAGACAAGCTCAAGGGTATTGTTCATTATGGGCTGGTACAGTATGCCTTGGTTCCTGAGCATAAGGATGAAGCTAGAGTAAATGTAAGCGGGGTTGCACACACAGTTAGACTACAGAAGAACGATAAGAACCCAATATTTGTCGAACTTGCATCATATCTGAAGAACGGCGAGTACAAGACTCGTAAATGAGTTTCAGACTCTAACTCATCTGTTTAGTTTCTACACGTTCAGTTTTCAGTATGACGTCGCTCTCAAGCCTGATTAGTTTGCTATCAAGAAGGCGTTCCGCCTCATCTTTGGACCTAGCTGAAACAGTTATCCTTGCGGTTATCTCAAACGTTGGCATCTTTTTGTCGCTTTGGCAATAGGATGAAAGGACGAGTATAAATTTTGAATGCTTTTTAGAAGCTAAACACTATTCTCTGCTATGTCAACTGAAGATTATCAAAAACTCTCGAAACGAGACGTCGCCAGATCTCTGGTAGGACTAAAACGCTGGAAGATCATTCATGGAAAGCTTCATCGTGAGTACAGGTTTGGAAGCTTTGAGGATGCTGTAGCATTTATCGTAAAGTCGTCGTTAGAAGTTGTGAAGTTAGACCATCACCCTGAATGGTTCAATGTCTATGATAGGGTAGTAGTCGACCTGGTAACTCACGATGTTGGTGGCGTGAGCAACTATGACTTCATTTTAGCAAGGAAACTGGAAGCAATAGCCTCAGAGTTTCGCGCCAAGTAGTCTAGGCCGTTGAGTACTGGGGCATTTTCTGGACAGTCTTTTTCTTGATGGCGGCCTGGGCGGAAGCGAGCCTGGCAATGGGAACTCTGTACGGCGAGCAAGACGTGTAGTTGACTCCGACCTCGTTTACAAAGAATTCAATGCTCTCCGGGTCGCCGCCTGTTTCTCCGCAGACTCCAATTTCGAGCTTTGGATTCACCTTTCTTCCATCTTCAGTTGCTATTTTCATCAGGCGTCCTACTCCTACCTTGTCTATCACTTCGAACGGATTGTGTGGCAAAACCTTCTCCTCGACGTACTTTACTAGGAATTTACCTTCTGCGTCGTCTCTCGACATGCCGAACGACATCTGAGTCAAGTCATTTGTCCCGAATGAGAAAAAGTCGGAATATTGAGCAATGTCGCCAGCGGTGACCGTCGCTCTGGGTGTTTCTATCATTGTTCCAATTGGTGAATCAGGAAGAATCTTCTTGATCAACCCGCGAAGCCTTGCAAGTTCATTTGCTTCGGAGGTGAGGGGGAGCATAATCTCCGCACGTACCTTCATCCCCTTCGCTTCCACCATGCGCTTTGCCTCACCGATCGCCATCGATTGCATTTCGTAGATTTCGGGATATGTCATACCAAGGCGAATTCCACGGTGGCCAAGCATTGGGTTGTCTTCTTTGAGACTAGGGAGTTTCTTCGCAATGAGCTCTCCCAGCTCAGGACTTGCCGGCGCGTGGAGAAATTCATGCTGAGGAAGATCAAGTAACCTGATTACTACTGGCCTGCCCCTGGCAGCTGTGAAAATATCGTAAAAGTCGTTTCTCTGGAATTCCTTGAGTTTTTGAAGCCACTTTATCCGTTCCTCCGTGTTCTCGGAAATGATCATTCTCTGGACGAAAGGTAGTCTGTTCTTTGCATTGAACATTCTCTCAGTTCTGACCAATCCGAATCCTTCGGCCTGGAATTCTATTGCCTTGGCCACCATTGCAGGGGTGTCTGCGTTCGCCCAAACACCGTTCTTTCTGAACTTGTCAGACACTCTGAGGAAATCTGCTAGATCCTGTGAAATCTCAGCATCAACTAGCGGAGCAGAACCAAGTATGACATCACCCGATCCACCATCAATCGTGATGACATCACCTTCATTAATGATAATGTCTCCACACTTTGCATTCTTTTCCGAAATGAGAAGTGTCTCCGCGCCTACGACAGCCGGTTTGCCCATTCCACGCGCGACAACAGCGGCATGACAGGTTTTTCCCCCTCTCTGGGTTAGGACTCCTTGACTGGCTATCATACCATGAATGTCCTCAGGCGCAGTTTCCCGTCGAAGTAGGATTACGCTTTCGCCAAGCTTACCTAGATCAGCAGCTTTGTTGGAATCGAAAACTGCCTTTCCGACCGCTGCGCCAGGGCTGGCCGCGATTCCCCTCACCAAGACGTCAACTCGTGCTTCTGGATTAATGT
>DAHVAI010000223.1 GCA_027314685.1 Nitrososphaerota archaeon
AATCTCCAAATTACACTTGATACTATGTTTTTCGTGCGCCATTATTTCTCTAAAGACGCCAGAGTCCTTCAAAAGACCAAGGAAATTCTCCGAAGGTCCGTGTTGCAAGGTAGCCGCGGAATAATACCTACAATCGTCTTGTCAGAATTCTACTCGCAAGCTGCAAAGAGGGCTGGTGCCGCTGAAGCTGAACGGCGATTCAACGAGATACTTGACTTCGGCCTCGAAGTCGTCAATCTAGATGCAACAATATCAAAGAAGGCTGGAGTACTTCGCCACAAATACGAGGAAAAGTTGCCCTGGGGAGACTGTCTTATCGCGACTACAGGTATTGAATCGAAGAGTCATTACATCATAACGGAGGATCCCGAATTCAAGTCGTTCAGAGAAATCAAATCAAGGACGATTGAAAATGTCAGTCTCTGAAAGACCTGATCGAATCACTTACCTTCCTCCTTCTCTGCGACTACAATTATGATTGTTCCAATAAAATCGAAGCAGAGTTTCACCCAAGGCCGGGAACTAGAGAAGACCTTTCGGTACCCTGCACGCATGAAGAATTTCACTTTTCTCCAGGTTTCGTATTCGGTGCGTTTTTTCGTGCAGGGTCAGGAGCTAAGGCGATCGCCCTTAAGGGTTCTAGACTATATACAGGAGGTCTGGGAGCGGGAGCAAGAACGATCCTGATAGTTGAGCTTGCCGCAATGGAATCTCGCACCTTCGTTACGGGCAAATTACGTGCACTTCATTTAAGGCTGGATGTAACCATGAATGTGTATGCACGGATAGAAGGTCGTCCAGACAGAGATAGATCTGGAGGACTAGCGCTCCGGAGCCTAGCTAAAAAAGAAACATGACAATCAAGGAGGCGACGCGAGAGGCCTTGCGGTCTTGGACAGCTTCTACCGCAGACCTCACGGAGCACCCGCTCTTCAAGCTAAAGCCCGTAGAGTTCAGGGCAGATGAAATCGAGACTTTCATGTACAAGAGGAAATAGAATTCCTACCAGGACTCCACCTTGAGGCCCTTGATCCGGGAAAAATGATCCTTGTTTCTCGTCATGATTGGCAGGCTGTTTGCAACCGATATGCCTGCAATCAGCGCATCTCTGAAATCGATTAGACCGCCTTCTTTTGCTAGGTCTGCGAGAATCTTCCCTGCCTTATCCGACGAACTAACATCAAGAGGAAGAACATCCATGCGACTGAGTAACGCATTCGTCTTTTCCAGGTTGTTTTCCGATTCTTCAGATTTGTATGCCCCGTAGAACAGCTCAAACGCGCTCACAGAGGTGGTAGCCTGTCTTCCTTCCCGGTCAAGATCGTCCATCCTATTCTGCGCTTCCTTCTTTCCTCGCAGAACCGCCACCAGAAAATCAGTGTCAATGCATCTCAAGATACCAGTCCCTCCGTTGCCTTCTTCCAGCCCTTTGAGAGCTCACGTTTCATTGCGTTTTCTTCTTCGTTTGTCATCTTCCAGCCACCAAAGCAGTCTGAAAGCTTGCCACTTCTCTGCGCGAGGCGCAGTATGGTTTGAGTGAAGCTCTCGTCGCCCTTCTTTTCCCGCTGCAGGGCGTCATAAGCCTCCTTGGTTATGGAGATGTTCTTGGTCGCCATGTATGGGTATGGGTATGTGTGCATAGATAAGCCTTGTTTCGCTCAACGGCCTATTCAAAGAGCCCAGGAGCTGTGGCTTTCACTGCTTTCTTGAAATCTTCAATGTCCTGCTTTGGTCCGGTGAAATCAATGTCTCTGGTTGAAGACTTCAGATTCAAAAGTGTCATCCGGCCAGAGCTTCAGCTAGGTTTTCATCAACCCTTGATGATACGTCCTTCCTCCTGCTAGCAAGAGCAAACTTCTGAGCGTGCACAACGGATTGCAGGTCTCCGCGATAATTGTCGGTCTCTCGCTCTGCCGCTAAAAGAGTGAAACGAAGGGGCCCCTACGAGCTTTCCCAGTCCGTCTCCGTCGCGACTCGCCTGCTCCATCTTCTTCCTTGACGAAACTTTGACTTTCGCGTCATGCAAAATTTGTCACTTTGTGCTCTTCGGTCTACTATTCAATGAATTTCATTGTACACTGGACGTGTATTCTCTTCGCACTTGGATCTTATTCGTATACATTTCCGCGTGGACCGACATCGTAGAAGATGATTTTCTTCTCGCGCTCGTCTATCTTGTAGAGTATGCGATAACTACCGACCCTGTCCTTCCAAAGACCAGACAAATCGCCTCTCAATCTCAGTCCGGCGTAAGGATCCTCGCAGAGCTGTTTGACTCGCTGTTTTATGCGCGAACTTTTATTCGGTTGTAGTTTCTTAAACTGTTTCAGAAAAATATTCAGGAATACAGCTTGGTAGGTCAACTCGCCAAAATCCTATCAATTTCTGCCGCGTTCCGCGCAACCTTGTACTGACCACGAGAATACTCTCTCTCACCGATCTTCAGTCTTCGCACTGTTTCCTTATCCAGCTGAACTTCTAGGGTTTCCACGACTTCGTTAACCTTGATGGATGCCGCGAGCAGTTCCGTAGCAAGCTCCTTCGAAAGCTGTATGGTTGGACGCTTCTTGGACAAGATTGCTTCACCTCGCATTATGGCTTAACTCACTTATAAGGGGTACCACGTTCAACAAATCGCAGTTCACATAGACGACGTTGCGCAGGTTTAGTCAAATATCGGTCGGAATTGATCATACTCTAATTGTCTATCAAGAGGGTTAAGGATTGAAAATTCTCAAGACATCTAAGAAAAGACGGTAGCGGCGTTGCATGTACAAAGTACAGGTCTTGAATTATTCGGCTAAGCTGCTTGTTTGGGATTGAGGCCAAGATACAGCGCATCCTTCAGAAAGATCTTACAATTTCTTCCCTTTCTGCGTCGCAGCGTATCTCTTGTCTCTCATTTCCCCGCGGATATGGATCCTAACTTGTTCAAATGCCAGCTTGCTTGGCCGGTGCTTATGCGGCCTGAAACACGCGTATAAGTAAGATTACTTATTTTACTTATTGCGCATAATGCCCAACGTAACACTCGCGGTTCCCGAAGAGCTTCACAAGATAATGAAGAACCATCCCGAGATAAAGTGGACCGAGGTGGCGCGTAACGCGATGAAGGAATATGCTATACGTCTCGAGGTCTTAGACGATATCACGAGAAAGAGCAAGTTCACCGAGAATGACTCGCTTGAGATGGGTGAGGAATTGAAGGAAAACATCGCAAAGAGATACAAGAAAGCATTGAAGAGAAGGCAAGGCGTTTGAAACTTGTCGTTGACACAAATGTCATACTGAGCGCATCGATCAGGAATTCTACCAGCAGGTCTGTCATCCTAAACCCAAATCACGAGCTCTTCATTCCAGAGTTTGCCCTGGACGAAGTGGAGAAAAACTATGACCTTTTGAGTGAAAAGTCTGGTCTGCCTCTGGAAGAGATAAGGCTGCTATACGACGTGATGAAACTTAAGTTGGAGGTTATCCCTGTTGCGGACATACTGGACCGCTATGAAAAGCCGGAGAGGGCAATCGCAAAAGTTGACGAGAAAGATGTTCCGTTCCTGGCAGCTGCGCTGAGCATAGATTGCGACGGGATATGGAGTAATGACGGTCATCTGAAGAAGCAAAGATTAGTCAAAGTATGGAGCTCGTGAAAGAGTTAGGTATGGACTGATCAGTACGCCATTTTGATAACTGATCTTTGTTTGTACAGAATTTAGCTTAGTTTATCTTCTCGCAAAGCTGACCTGAATTCACAGGATGACAGTCGAAAAGTCGAACAGTTTGCTCTCTGACAGACTGCGAAACACCGGGAAGATCTTGAGGGAGAGCGCAGAGCAGCAGATCTTAGACCACAACAACCGCTTTCAGACAATCAACAAGTTTTACGATAATCTGTTTCAAGACCTTTTAGTACAGGACTTTGACAGGAAACAGGCGCTCAAGACTGCCCTGGCGATGTTTGGATCTGGCGAATTCAACTTTGTCGCAGTCGATGGCACAGAGTATTCGAAGCCGATCTTTGACATGGTTGCGTTCTTTGGCGGGTCGTATGCCTGCGAGGGTAGTGTATCTCTTTCAGAAGAGGGAGCCAAGGTGAGCTACAAGGATAGCCAGTTCGTGAAGGAAGGTATCGGAATTTCATCCTGCGCGCCGGTCTACGTGGACAAGATACCCGAGATCGATCATACGTTTCTAGACATTAGCCAGCCCGGAGAGGCAAACCTCAGAAAGCAGCTTTCCGAGGACACCGTGATCAACAACAGCTCCATTTCAAACTGGATAATGACGTTTTCAGAGTTTTACCTTGCATACAAGTTTGCAGTTGATGGTTCAAGGAAGGTGAAACTGATACTGCTTGACAGAAACCTTGCTGCGATGCTTGGTAGCGTGCTTTACGACACGTCAAAGAGAGCCTTGTGGAAGACTAGCTCAGCAATCCACGGGTTGGAGGTAGACGGGATACCTGTAGATGACAATGAACTCGCCTACGGAAGGCAGCGGCTTTCCAATTTTGCACTGGACGTCCCGTCGCCAAGGGGAGACTACCTGAGATACAGAATCATCCAGATCGTGGAGAAGGGACCTGCCACGAAGGAGGAGATATTCTCTCCACTTGGGTTAGGGCAGGACGAGAAGCGTATCGCAAGGGCTAGTAGATACCTTGGCCGATCTGTAAGCGAGGGATACCTGGTCCTTGATGGGGAAAAGTACTCGCTGAGTAAGAGATACGAGGGCATGTGGGCTAGACTATGCAAAGCAACTGAAAGAATTGGAAAGCAGCTGTTCGAGGATTCTGGGAAGACAAATCCGCTTCAGATAACGAAGAATGGGAAGGAAGAATGGCTTTCCACGCTAGATCTGGGATTTCTCACGCTGTTCTGCCTATACATGCTTGTGGAAGAATGCTGGAAGAGAAATATTCTGCTCATCGGGATCACAAAGGACACTACCGCGAAGTCTTTCTCTACCTCTTTGCATTCAACGTCGTGGACTTGCTTAGGCGCAAACAGAATATGGAGTACAGGCGAAGCAGTAGCGAGCTTAGGTTGGTGAAGGGAAGAATCGACTTCTCAAGATATACCAATCCATCGATGTACCATATAGTCCCCTGCGAGTATTTCGAACGTGATTCCGAAAACAAAATCAATCAAATTTTGAAGTACACATCCTTTCTGTTGTTTCAGATTTCAGAGAACCGCGAAACCTCAAAACTTCTCCAAGAGGCTCTGGAATTGCTTGATTCTACCGAACTAAGACCAGTCCAAGTAGAGCAGATTAAAGAAATCACTTTTCATCGATTGAATATTGAATTCAAACCGTTTGTCAAGTTTTGTGAATTGTTTCTCAGGCACTCAACGCTTGCTCTTCAGGCATCCAATATTGAGACGTTTTCTTTGCTGATTCCTATGGAGTTAGTCTTTCAAGATTTCATTGCTCATATAATCAGCAGACATCGATCAGAATTGGGAATCGACGCAGAGGCAAAAATTCAGCTCCAAGAATATTCTGATTTTCTTGCGAGATCAGATGATGATCGCGGTATATTTGCACTAAGACCAGATGTAGTAATCTCTACTCCATCGAAAATCGTGATAGATACTAAATACAAGATCCTTAATCCTAATGAGAGAAAGTTAGGCGTATCACAATCTGACATGTATCAAATGTACGCCTATGCTCGACGCTTAAGTGCCAAAAAGGTGTTGTTATTGTATCCTAATCTTGAAAACTACGAGATTGATTATCATTGGTACTTTAAACAAGGCGCAGCTACCGAATCAGAAATCTACATCAGAACAATCGACTTGGCCACTGATATGAGCACACGAGAAGGTTGGAAGAAATTCTTGCAGGATCTCAGGAGCATCGTTCATGAGTCTGGAATTGCATCGACAATTCCGTTTCCAAATGTTTCCACCTGAAGAGGTTGCAATAAACATCTTGAAACCTTGGTGCGAACCAACAAATCGTTCAGAAAGATCCGAGAAACCGTGGAGAATTTACTTTACTCACTGTACTAGTAAGAAAAATGATTCTCTAAAGGATACTGGAAGTAGAGTCACGCCAGATATCTTGTATGTTGGAAAACAAACTCGTAGCTTCATGAATCGGTGCAAGGAAAAAGGCGTAGAGTGGGCGATATTTTCCGATCTGTACGGGATGTGGTTTCCGAATACAAAACACGAATGGTATGAGAAATCACCAAACAAAATCGGGCCCGCAGAGTTAACATTACTCGTTGAAGACTCGTTTGAAATGCTAAAGTTTGAAATGCTAAATGGATATGATGAGATTTGCTTTTATGCGAATTACAAATCGTCACGTTTTCATCACATCTATCGTGACTTGGTGCGTAGGCTTCGGTGCAAAGGATTGAATATAAAATACATCAGTCATCTGAGGGATATTCTGTAAAACACGTCGCATCAGTATTCTGGCTCCATACGCCTTAATTCAGAAATTTGCATGAATATTACTCACAAAAAAGGAATAGCAATTGGCAGTAGGTCACAACTCTAGCACGGCAGATAGCACGCCTAGATTTGCTACGTTAAAGGGAGAACTGGTGCGGAGCCTCTCTGAAAAATACATAGCAGATTTCTTGTTCACCCACAAGGTATCATATGAATACGAAAGGCCGCTATTCTTGAATAATCAGAAGATCAAGCCTGATTTTTACCTGCCAGTCTACAACGCCTACATAGAGTTCTGGGGAATGCTAGACGATCATAACCCTGAGTACTGGAAGTCGTTTCGCTGGAAAGTGGATCAATACCGCAAGCACAAGATAAGGTTCATTCCACTGCGTAGCGAAGACCTTCCCAACCTCGAGAAGGTGTTCGAGATAAAACTCCAGCAGGTCCTAGGAACCAGAAAATAGTCGTTCGGCCAGAAAGAATCTACAATCTGAAGCTCGAATTCACAACTTCGATATAACCAAAGCAATCTTTGACATAACAGTACTTGCATTGTTCGGCAAAAACAAGAACAATATTGAATTTGACGCGCGAAAGCCTCCGGAAGAAATTCTGAGCAACCCGCAATCGTTCTCATATGTTCACAACTTTAAAGTCCATTACAAGCACAGCTCACTTCAACTCCTTGCTGACAAGCTCGACGTCTCTGTCAGCACAAAGACTCCTCAAGTCCCTCCCGGAAACTGGGTTATGAATGAGTTCAATTGGCGCATGAAGAAATCAAGGAACCGAAGAGGTTCTAGACAAGGCTACGACCCTAATTCATACCACGTGACGAACATCGAGTACACAGAGTCTCTAGCGACGAGATTCGATTTTCAAAATGCTACCTCAGTGAAAAGCGTACCAGCCCAGAAGGTTATGGTTCAGGCTGCCTCAACTTACTGTCCTAGTTGTGGTGGAGCTATATCTGCAGAGTCAAAGTTTTGCAGCAAGTGCGGTACAGCTCTTTAGCAAAGTGATTTGATTTGGCAGGAGAAGGAATGTGTCCATGTTGTGGCAAGTGGGTTATTCTGACCGAACATCATGTCAAAGAGATAGGAAAGAAACTCTTGGTCTGTAGAGGCTGTCATGATGTTATTGAGAGATACGCCAAAGCTCTAGAGAAAATGAAACATTGATGTTTGGAAACTGATTCGTACACTATTTCTCAAACACTTCATCGCACATTTGATCGAAAAATGACTAAAGACAAAATGCCGTCGAATGCAAAGGATATTCTGGCAAAGACGAAAGTCCTCAAGAGTGAGGAGTTTCAGCTCAAACATGAACTAGAGCTGATAAAGACTGAGTTGGATCTATCTGACGAAGCTCTCATCTCTCGGAAATTCACCATCGAGAAAAAGATACACGAGCTACGAGTTCAACTTTCGAGGCTACCTGTTGTGGAAGAGGTCGTCCCAAGGTTTGAAACTACTTTTTCATTGGACAGGGAAGAGTACCAAGACTATTCTGAATCAATCCAAGACCAAAGCGTACAGTTCATCGGCGAAATCGAATCTGTCTATCCTGTAGATGTCTGCTTTACCAATGATGCGGGGTATTCTATGATAGAAGAGAATCTTCCTAGAAAGAAGTCGATCAAAACAACCGTAGAAACATCGGGATTGGAACTATTCGGCGAGCAGATTTTCGGCGCATTGTCGGAAGATTTTGTCTTCATAGCGAGCTCTCCTGGCACTTATCATTTCATGTTCGATTCACCTCAACTAAAGAAGAACGAAACTAACAAGATCACGCTCAGCTATACTGGCTACAGAGTAACGGGAACTTATCTGCCGGAGACAGAGACGCCGAATCTGCAATCAGCCGAGATTCCGGTCATCATTCACAAGGAAGTCCAAAGTCAGATCATAGTGAGAATACCTTGTAGGTACTGCGGCCAACTAAATGACCAGACTTCGATAAAATGCTCATCATGTGGAGCTTCAGTACGAGTCAGGTAATTCTGCATGACAACTCAGTTCCGGGACTGGTTGGACACTTTTACTTCATCAGGTTGATAAAATTCCTAGCTTTGATTATCTTAATCCCGTGAAACTCTCCAAGGTTCAACAGATGTATGTCGCCGCTGACAACATAAGTCGCATGAACAGTAATCGCGCATTCGAGCACTGCATTGTCAGCCGGGTCTTTGGCTATCACATTCACCGTCTGTTTGACATCTTCAATCGTTACCAGTTCAAGAACACTTCTGAGCGCTACCTTTGGATCAACTAACGCTTTTCTAAGCAGCTGAGCTATCTTGGGGTAAGCACCCGCGCGAGCTCTGAAACTAGGTCTTGCGAAAGGTAGACCTCAATCCTGCTTTTATCACGAATGAGCGGCAGCAGTTCTGAGGCGAGCGTCTTCCTTAGAATGATCGAAACCCAGACGTTTGTGTCTAAAACTAGGCGGATCTTTTCTTTCTCTTTCGCGCCCAACTTATTGCTTCTTCCATCAGCTTGTCAACGTCAATCTTTTCCCTTGCAACAACTTTGCTGGTTTTTCCGCTTATCTCTTCCAGAGAAGTGTCACGCAATTTCTTCAGCAGTATCTGATCGCCATCGCTTACGGCAAGCAGGAGCCTGTCGCCCGCCTCCAGTTGGATGCGCTTTCGAACGGTCTTTGGAATGACAATCTGACCCTTGCTAGACATCTTGACGACATCTTCGACCTGCATGAGAGACTCAACTATTATTGGGGTCTTACACAATTAAGCCTTACTAGACTTACATTTCTTACCTACATGAAAAAGTCCTAAGTGTTAAGTGAGGCAGATCGAAAAATCGAAAACTATTGATACCAAAAAGACGAAAGTAAACTATTTGGAATTTCTG
>DAHVAI010000224.1 GCA_027314685.1 Nitrososphaerota archaeon
GCTTCGCTCCTGAAGGGGATAACAGATATCATCACACAGTTACTGGCGGATTCATCTGCATGGCAATTCATCCATCAGACTTGGCTCCAGCTCTCTACGCCATGAATGCAAATGTGACGATTGCCGGGCCAGATCACGAGAAGAAGGTAAAGATTCCTGAATTGTTGCAAGGTTATACTAAGGTTGAAGGTAAGCTGAAGCAAAACACTTTGCATGCGAACGAGCTGATTACTTCGATCCACGTTCCCACTCCACAGAAGGGAACCAAGACTGTTTTTCTTAAGTCCGCCGCTAGAGAATCTTTCGATTTTGCACTTGCTTCAGCCTCAATATCGGTAACACTCGAAGGTGCGAACTGCACGGCTGCAAGCGTAATTCTTGGTGGAGTAGCCACAATGCCTTACAAAGCAACCCGAGCAGAGTCCAAACTTGTAGGTGGAAAGATAACGCCCGAACTGATCGGAGAAGCTTCTTCACTGGTATTCGAACGTGAATCTCCGCTCAGCATGAATTCATATAGAATTCATCTTGCGAAAGAACTTGTAAAGCAGGGTCTGCTTCAGGCCTGTGGATTCAAGGAGGAGTACGACCTCACCCCAGAATCTGTCCTGACTTAGTATTGAACTACTTCGAAAACTGTGGCATGACTTCGTAGGCATACATGGCGAAAACATCTTCGAGTTTCTGTCCTTTGCCGGCGTGCGCCCAAACGATAGTTTCGTCAATTCCCATCTCGGACATCCACTTGAGTTTCTGTATTACCGTCTCTGCGGTACCTGCAATGGCGAGGTCCTCTACAAGAGTATCAGGTATCAAACTCCTAAGCTCGGCCATTGTATTCTCCCGCCAATCTCGAGGCGCTTCATGCACGAATTTTGCCAGCTTTTCGGGTAATTTCACTCCAACCTGGTCCTCGAGCTCACCAGACTCCCAAAGCTCCCTGCTGCTCCAAAGAGCATGACTGATTCCCCGCTTCACGGCTGCGTATGCATCTTCTGGCTTACTTGCTATGCAACCATAACCCCATAGGAGTTTAGCAACTTCGCCGTAATCGCGTCCGGCTTTTTTAGCACCTTCCTTTACCAGGTTAGTGCAATACGCCAGACCTTTCTTCGTTGCAAAGCTTCCAATAACGACACCATCTCCAATCTCGCCCGCAAGTGTCAAAGTCCCAACACCTCGAGCAGCAACATACATTGGAGTAACTCGAGCAGGCCTAAAATCAAGATGCCCTTTGTTGAAGTTGATCACCTTACCGTGCAACTCCGTGTCCTCACCAGCAAGAAGCTTCCTGATCAGATCGATTGCTTCACGAATTGCAGCGACAGTGTTCTTTCTTTGGATTCCCAATGTTTCAAAGTGGCTCCCCGCACCCATGGTGATGCTTAGCCTGCCTTTGGATGCCTCTTCGAGTGTAGCAATTGCTTGAGCCGAGATGGCAGGGTGTCTTGTGTGAGGGTCAGTTACCGTAATTCCAAGGCCAATCCTAGATGTCTGAGCGGCAACGTAGCCCAACGAAACGTATGGATCTCGCGTGTACTTTTCATCGGCGTGAAAAAAATCATCGTATCCGAAAGTCTCGCAGAGCTTCACAATCCCTGCAAGCCTATCAATTGTTTCTTCTCCTAGTGTCGCTGCAGCAAATTTCATGTTTTCGAAAATCCACTCGATAGCTAAACAAAGTCGAAATACCAGAATAATAAAAGTTTCAGAGAGTTGTTAGTAAGCTCTGATCGATTTTATGTTCACGAATTCTCTCATTCCGAACTGGGAGGTTTCCCTACCAATTCCGGACTTTTTGATTCCACCGAACGGCATTCTCGGATCAGACCTAACTGGCGCGTTGATTGTTACCATACCGCATTCAAGAATTCTTGATATTGCGAAGGCTTTGTCATAATCCTGAGTCCAAAGACTGCACCCCAATCCAAACTCACTGTCATTGGCAACTCTAACTGCGTCATCCGCATCCCTTGCCGCGTAAACCGGCGCAACGGGGCCGAACACCTCTTCTTTCATTACTTTCATTGAAGGATTTGAATTGGAAATGATGGTAGGCAGGTAGTACGAACCCACGCCCTCGAGTTTGTTCCCTCCAGTCTCCAATTTACCTCCTTTAGACAATGCGTCCTTTACTTGTGAATCAAGCGTTACTACTTGATTCGAAGTTGCTAATGGGCCAACACTAGTGTTCGGATCCATAGGATCGCCCACACTCCTTTTTTCCATCTCTTTCACGAACTTTTCAGTAAATTCACTTGCGACATTCTTTGTTATGATGAACCTCTTTCCGTTTATGCAGCTCTGCCCAGAATTTAGCAATCGTGCATCCGCTGCTCCCTTGGCAGCGGCGTCTATATTCGCATCGTCAAGCACAATAAAGGCGTCGCTTCCTCCCAGTTCCAGGACGCTTTTCTTCATGTGTCTTCCTGCAAGTTCGGCTATCCGAACTCCAACCTCTACACTCCCCGTTAGCGAAACAGCTGACACGTGGTCATTACCTATGAGCTCGGCAACGGTGGCATGGTCAATAACTAACGTGTTGAATACACCCTTTGGAAAGCCGGCCTTCTCAAATATATCTTGGACTGCGAGTGCGCTTCCAGTACATATCTGAGAGTGTTTCAGAACGGTTGTGTTTCCTGCGATTATGGCAGGGATGGAGAACCTGAACACTTGTGAAAATGGAAAGTTCCAAGGCATAATAGACAGCACAACTCCCAGTGGCTCGAACGACACGAAGCTCCTTTTCGCATCAGTTTCGACTTTTTCTTCAGCGAGCCATTCGGAAGCTTTGTCCGCGAACACCTCGGCGCTCCAAGCCACTTTGTCAACCTCTGAGAGAGACTGCGTGATCGGTTTGCCCATTTCGGAAGTCATAGTACTTGCGTATGCCGTCCTTCCGTCCCTCAGAACTTTGGCAAGCGATCTGAAATAATCCGCCCGCTGAGTTACTGAGAGTCTACTCCATTGTTCTTTGAATACGTTGTGAGACTGCTCTACAGTAGTCTTCGCCTTTTCAAGCGAATCAAAGTCATAGGTTGATAGTTTCTCACCAGTTGCCGGATTGATCGTGTTGAATGATCTAGTCACTCGCGACACCATTTCCGAAACTGTTACGACTTTAATTCACTTTAGAGGTGTGGCGCTAACTCTGACCAGGACTTTGGATATCCGCGAGTCATACCGGGAGCGAAGTAAGATGGAGCGTCCCTGTTCATATCCACGTTTATCACATACGGAGTCTTCGAATTGATTGCATCTACCACGGCTTTATGAATCTCGCTCGGAGTCTTCACGTTCGTGCCCTTTGCACCGCAAGCTTCAGCAATTTTGACAAAGTCCGGGTTGTAGAAATTCTTGGTCCCATCCTTTGAGAATGTACCCCAAGGATGCGATCTTCCATAGAGTCCTATCTGCGCTTTCCTCTCGAGGTTTGGACCATAGTTGTTTAGAACAATCCAGATTGCTGGAAGGTTGTATTCTACGGCAGTTGCCACGACGTTGCTTGACATGAGGAACGCACCGTCTCCTAGCAGAGTTATGCACGGCCT
>DAHVAI010000375.1 GCA_027314685.1 Nitrososphaerota archaeon
GCAATAATCCTAGCTTTGAAGCGTAGAAAAACACTAGTCGTACGCTACTTCGATACAGCTTGCCTGATGACAATCACATTCAAGAAAGATGCGAAATCGAGAACTGGTATTGAAAGAGTTGCATTGCTAGCTGCCGGAACCTCTGATATGCAGGCCCTAAATGAAGCAGAAATCATTCTGAACATATTTGGTTGCAGAACAATACGATACAATGATGTGGGGGTCGCCGGTTTGCACCGTCTAATCAGGCCGCTAAAGGAGATAGTTACTTTCGAGCCTGATGCAATCATAGTCGCTGCAGGGATGGAAGGAGCGCTTCCATCGGTGATTGCCGGACTTTCTTCCGTCCCCGTTATTGGCCTTCCTACATCCGTGGGATATGGTTACGGTGGCGATGGCGAGGCCGCGCTCATGAGTATGCTTCAAGCATGTTCATTGGGGATTTGTGTGGTAAATATTGACGCTGGAGTTGCTGCAGGTGTGATTGCATGGTTGATTGCGCGACGAAGAGCAAAGTCTTTCTAAATGTTGACCTTATTCGTTATTTTTTTTGACATTCAGAAATAACACCTCTGTGACGTGAAATCGTATCAGAATATGTTGCCTTCTGAAGAATCTAAGCGCACTGGGAAGCTCCTCAAGGAGGCAGCGCGGTCAATCTCGTCCCGACCATCGATGCCATGCTTGGGCGAATCTAACAAATTGGTCAAGGGCGTAGTTGCAGAAAACAAGAACGTTGGTAAGAAAATGATGAAGGTTGGTGCGGCTCTCATACTGATGCCGGAACCCGTGACGAGTGCTGCAGGTGTTCCAATGGTTCTTTTGGGACGAGCCATTTCATCAAAGACTGGGACAAACATAAAGGGTGTTTATGAAGAGCTGGAGAAAACGTTGAGGTCACTCACTTCAGTGTAATCGATTCTTGACCTTGAGCTGTATTTGCGGCCTGAATCTCCCACTATCGTTATAAACGATATATCGTAGATTTCTGTTGCGATTGTGTAAACTTGTGGACTAATACAGAGTCGTCACAAAAGTCTTTCGATAACTTGGACGCTTCTTACAAAACTGTTCAGTGTGACGTTCTTATCGTTGGCGCCGGTGGCGCCGGGATGCGTGCCGCCATTGAGGTCTCTGACAAGGGCGTAAATGTGATGCTTGTCTGCAAGTCGCTTCTCGGCAAAGCTCATACAGTGATGGCAGAGGGTGGAATCGCCGCTTCCTTGGGAAATATTGACCCTGATGACAACTGGAAAGTGCATTTCTCTGACACTGTTGTTGAGGGTCAATTCATCAACAATTGGAAGATGGCTGAGATTTTTGCAAAAGAGGCTCCTGAGAGAGTGTTAGAGCTCGAGAGATACGGCGCTCTTTTTGATCGAACTCCTGAAGGTAAGATAGCACAAAGGCCATTTGGCGCGCATAGCTACCGAAGGCTTTGTAACGTCGGAGACAGAACTGGATTGGAACTTATCAGGACTCTTGAAGATCAGGTTCTGAAGCGAAACATTCCATACGTTGATGAAACAGTAGTTTCAAACATCTTCATCAACAAGGAATCAAGTTCGATAGTTGGCGCAATGGGTATAGAGATTCGCTCTGGCGAACTTGTACTCTTCAAGTGCAAGGCTGCTATTCTTGCAACAGGTGGATGTGGCCGAGTATACTCTGTGACCTCTAACTCTTGGGAAAGCACGGGTGATGGAATCTCACTTGCTTACAGGGCAGGGGCTGAGCTGATGGATATGGAAATGATACAGTTCCACCCAACGGGAATGATTTATCCTGCCGGCGTCAGGGGTCTCTTGGTTACCGAGGCAGTACGAGGAGAGGGGGGGATTCTGACCAACGTGAACGCAGAAAGATTCATGGAAAAATATGATCCAAAGAGGTTAGAGCTTTCTGCCAGAGATGTCGTAGCTAGGTCTATTTATAGCGAGATTATGGCTGGAAGAGGAACATCCAATGGCGCGGTCTACTTGGACGTAACGCACAGAGGCGCTGATTACATCAAGAAGAAGCTTCCAAGCATGTATGCACAATTTCTCGAATTCGCAAAGGTCGATATAACAAAGCAAAAGATGGAAGTTGCTCCCACGGTCCATTACCAGATGGGCGGCATCAGAGTAGACCCTGAGACATGCCAAACTAGCGTGAAAGGTCTGTATGCGGCTGGAGAGGTTGCATGCGGATTGCATGGCGCCAATAGATTAGGTGGAAACTCATTATCTGACATACTCGTCTTTGGTAGGCGCGCTGGGATCGCCGCCGCCGATTTTGTGAAGAATGTCCAGCTTGGCGAACCGTCAATGGATGATGTTCAAAACGAGATTAGTAGATTGTTACTGCCATTTAGAGCAGCTAGCGGCGAAAATCCGTTTGCGCTAAAGGAAAGGATCGCGCAGACTATGTGGAAATACGTTGGCATTGTTCGGAATGAAGAGGATTTGAAAAAGGGACTCGAAGAAATTTTGAAAATAAAGCTTGATTCAAAGAATATCCAGGCTAAAGGTGCTCGCGCGTTCAATCAATCCTGGGCTGACTCACTTGCAGTCTGGAACATGGTCCTAGACTGCGAAGCTATCATACGATCTGCTCTCTCAAGGAAGGAAAGCAGAGGGGCACATACTAGGTCTGATCATCCGAACAAAGATAACGAAAAATGGATGGTAAACATTGTGACAAAGCTAAAGGACGGTCAGATGGTACAGGAACTGTCACCCGTTCCGAAGATGCCACAAGAGTATCTTGAGTTGATTAACAGAGACGAAGTACTGCTCTGGAAGAAGGCGAAATGACAATGGAGAAGAGCACTGGAAAGAAGGAAGTCACAGTGCGTATCTTCAGAGGACTTGGGAGTGACAGATCTCAGGATAGGTATGAGTCTTTTACAGTTCCTAATGAAGAAGGAATGGTCGTGTTGAATGCAATTCACTACATACAAAGTCACTTCGATTCCTCATTGTCAGCGAGATGGAACTGCAAAGCAGGTCACTGCGGTTCATGTTCTGCCGAAATCAATGGCGTACCACGTTTGATGTGCAAGACACCAGTTGAAGATTTTGAGGGCGACATTACTGTTGAACCAATGAAGGCATTTCCCCTGATACGTGACTTAGTTACGGATGTTTCAGAAAATTACGAAATTGCAAAGAAGATTCCTCCGTTCACTCCCAAGGAGACTGATGACAAAGTCTGGAAAATGTATCAGCGTGACGTTGATCGTTCTAGAGAATTCAGAAAATGCATAGAGTGCTTCCTCTGTCAGGACGTTTGTCACGTTGTGCGGGAGCACAAGGCCGATTACATCGGGCCACGATTTGTTGTGAAGGCGGCTTCATTCGACATGCACCCACTCGACAAGCTAGATCGTACGGAGTACATGAAGGAGACTGGTGGCATTGGATACTGCAACATAACCAAGTGTTGTCAGGAAATCTGCCCTGAGCATATAATTATAACAGACGATGCAATCATACCTGAAAAGGAGAGAGTAGTCGACACTCATTACGACCCAATTCTCTGGGTCTACAGGAAGGTCAAGGGGAGCGCGAAAAAGTGAATCGCATTCCCAATATAAGAAACTCGTCATATCCTTCCTGATATCTGCCCTGTCAAGTTAGGTAGCTGCGGCAAGGAGGCCGAGGAAGCAAGAGAATAAGCCACTGAAAAGAAATAACAACTTACTTCTCAGAGTGGGGTCCTTTATAATGTGAGATCATCTTTCTGAAACGACTAGGGTATTCGCGAACTTGTCCAGATAACGCTGCCCGGGTTTCACCTTCAGGAAGAAACCACCTATGAGATCAAGCAAGAGAAGAAGCCAATAAATCTTGCTCACATTTCTAATGAAAGTCTTTCCAAGATCCAGACGCGAACCGTCAGTGGTGATGACCTTCAAGCCAAGCAAACCCTTTCCGACAGTTTTACTATAAAGGGCTTCACCTAAGGCAAAATAGAGCAGGAAGAATAATCCTGAAAGACCAAAGAATTCTACTCCGAACGTACTGAACGGGACAAAGAAATTCGCAAATGTTGGGCCTGATATTGCAAGCGATGCAAATCCAACTACGGCTCCGATGATTAGAGCAATTATGGCAGTCACAATAGTCACTATAATCCAATCAATGACGTAAGCAACGACTCTTCGAAACCAGTGCTCCTGGGTTTTGGAGTCACTTGTCAGCCTATCAAACTCACTCGGACCGCTAGTATGTCGCGGCTCTACTGCGCCAATTTGTGTGCCACAAAATGGGCAAAAAGCTGCG
>DAHVAI010000377.1 GCA_027314685.1 Nitrososphaerota archaeon
ACCAATGGGATGCCGTTAACGAATAGAACGATGTCTACCCGCTTGTTTTGATCCTTCTCAACAACCGTGTACTGGTTGACGACGAGAAATTCATTGTTGTCGGGGTTCGCAAAGTCGATCAGCCAGACGTAGCCGCCAAGCTCCCTGTTGCCCGCACGATACTGAACCGGTACGCCGTCCGTGAGGTATTTGTGGAACTGCTCGTTGTTTGTGGTGAGCTCGGGCGAGTGGATTCTCCGGACAGTCCTTAGCGCATGCTCCTGGGCTTCAGCGGGGATATCCAGATTCAGTCGGGCAATTGAGCGGCGGAGTCTCGCAAGCAAGAGGACTTGTTCATAGCTGGAGCGTTCGGAGGTTTCGGAGCCGGGAGCGAGGGAGAGACCATCGGAGTAGTCCCAACCCAAGCCCTGTAGATTTTCAACAGTAAACTTTTCTATTGAAGCTTCTGTAACATTCTGCATGAAGGTCTAGATAACAAGCTGTTCCCTGACGCTTTCCCGTTCACTCCAAAGCACGGGGTGCACTTCGTAATTCTTTAGGGCATCGATCACCGCCCCGGATGGACTCAACTCAGAATCATTTAACAAGGCATATGCTTGAGAATCTGGTGGACGAACTTCTTTTGTGTCAATCCAAGAAAAGGCAACTGCCTGGGCTGTTTCCCTACTGGGCCTATTAATGGCCTCGATAATTCGTTCAGGGCCTTTGCGTGACTTTGGAATCACAAAATCAAATAGGTGATCGTAACCTGAGTGCCCCGTAAACTTAACCTGTGGCGTATAGCGAACTTCGAGCAAATCCAACCATGATGTAACATCCTCAAGGAAAAGGCTTGCAACAACGGGAACAGCAAGATAAAAGAGATCGTTGACAGCTAGCATTGCTTGCACTAAATTGTGCTTCTTAAGATTAAAGTTTTCAGCTGTTGCCAATACGTTCAACTGATTGTCTTCCAGTTTCACGCCAAACCCATTCAGCGTCATTTTCAATAATTCTTGTCTCTTAGGCGTATCAAGTCTACAGCCTGACTCCGCTAAATCTTGGATGATATATCCATCATCTGTAAGTATGTAACCATTTCTGTTTGGCTTAACATAGAATTGCAGATAATCATTATGCCTGTCAAGGTATGGTGTCGTGACCTCGACTGCACCGTTTATTTCCCTAAGAGCAGTCTTTTGCCGTAACCAAGTAAGGTACTGATCCATCAGTTCACGGACCTCTTCTATCATCAGAACAAACCTTTATTGATATTTGGTGGTTCAGTAATATTGCAGAATGACATGAAATCCTCCAGTAGTTCCCATTTGTCTAATGCATTAGAAAACTTTTCCGATGGAAGCGGCATCGCCCACTTATCGGCGAACCCTTCTCGATAAATATGCAAATGAGGGCTTGCAATCTCAATACCATCGGGGTTCCGATGGGGCTGCCCACCGAAATCAATTCGGACTAAAACGATTACCTGTTTTGCTCGATTCTGATATTTACCCTTTGCCAAATCAATGCGCCCCCGACTTATATCGAG